>JBFGDP010000435.1:0-1521 GCA_041580575.1 Christiangramia sp. | reverse complement strand
GTAGGGCTGTCGCAGCTCCTTTACCAGCATCTTCTGGGTCTCTTCGGTAATGAATTGCAACCTGTTGATCTCCTCCTGATTCGCTGCACTACTAAACAGAGATTTTACCACGGTCTGAAAGGCAAGATCGTTATAGACCGGAAAGATATCCAGTTCTTTTCCCGGGGTTATTTTGGAATATTCAGACAGGATAGCCAGTTTTATGGAGTCCATTAAATTCGCCAGCTGTTTTTTGTGAAATGCCGGCTGAATGAGTTTTCGTTGTCTTTTCCAGTGTTCCCCTTCTGAAGTTAACAGTCCTTCTCCAACATACTTCACCAGATCTTTAGTCTGGATCTCAGATTTCACATAATTACGCTGGTTCTTCTGGAGCACATACTCCACCAAGCCCGCGTCGCGGGAAAATATCACAGATTTATTAAAGCCAATGTTCAGCCGGAAGGTATCCCCTTTTTCCTCGAAATTACGATGATGAAAAGGCAATGGGTTCTTAAGAATGTTAGCAGAATGCCTTAAGAATTTAAGAATGGACACTTCCGGGATATTGTCTTCTGTTTTTTTCATCTTTATCAAGAATTACCAATTGGCAAGATAACTCATAGGTTCCCAAAACCCGGGAGTTTTATTAAATGTGATGCTGAAACAAGTTCAGCATGACGTATAATCTGGAAAATAAACCTTGCTTTGGAGTTCATCTAAACCAGTACAGCATGATGCCGAATAACACTTAAAGTACGACAACAACATTTAAAATTCCGGCTGCCACACTGTCCCGATGGGTCGGGAGCAGTCGAAGTACTTCAAATGGTGAACCAGGTTCAGCATGACAGGATTCAATAAATTACCACTAATGCTCTAATATCTTATAGTGCCGGGTCAATCCTAAATGTCAATTTTAAAAATTTAAAAGAGGCTTCTCACAATATGAAAAATTCCGGCTGTCACACTGAGCGCAGTCGAAGTGCTTATTCACCTGGATTATATTTATAATGCGTCGCATTTCTACACTCTGCCAGCATTTGCAACATATCAAATTCACCCACTATTAAAGCCCTCTTTTTTGATCTGGTCCATCCCTTGATTTGTTTTTCGAAATAGATAGCTTGCAAAACATCACTAAATTCCTGGTAGAATTTTAGGTTTATTGGCCTCCTTCTATATGTATAACTTTGTTTATCTAAACCATCTTTATGTTCATTTATCCGTCTTTCCAGATCGTTTGTAATTCCCGTATAATAGGATTCATCTGAGCATTTTAAAATGTAAACAAAATACTTATTCATATTAGAATTTTACAAAAACGATTAAAACCATCCCTGAGGCTTCGACTGAGCTCAGCCTGACATACAATATTCATTTATTCAAACAAAAGAAATACTAAAATAGGTTCAACATGAGGTATAATCTGGGAATGCAAACCTTGCCTTCGAATTCATATAAACCTGTCCTGCATACCGCCGAATAATATGTAAAGTACCATAACAAAATTTAAAATTCCAGCTGTCCAACTGTCCCGATGGG
>JBFGDP010000434.1:0-1527 GCA_041580575.1 Christiangramia sp. | reverse complement strand
GCTGATGGGCTAGTTTCATAAAGAATATGGCTTCGGGAAGATTCTGGCTGCTACCGCCTACAGGATCAATTAACTGTAAGGGTAATTCCAGCATATGAAGCAAATAGATCTCTCCGTCAAATCTCTTCGCGAGCTGGGCGGCAACTTTTAGCGCGATTTCAGCCTGGTCGCTGAAATCGGTAGGGACTAGGATATTTTTCATGATTGAAGTTAAATAGTTGGTAATTAAAGTATTATTAAATTTACAAAGAATATTTTATCTGGTCCCGGGAATTTAATTTTTTATGGATGCCTGTAGAAGCATGGTAGTTCGTATTTGGACAAGCGAAATTCGGTTTTGGCTCATTTCATTTATTTTCACGTTTTTATACTTGGAAAATATTGCTATATTTGCAGCGTTGAAACTAAAAAAAAGTACAGCGAGGGGACAAAAGTCCCCTCTTTTTATAAACATATGCTGAAGGAGAAGGTAGAAAAGTTAGCAGAGAAGGTTTTTGAAGAAAATAATTCCTTATTTTTAATAAGCCTTGAAGTAAACTCCGCCAACCATATCAAGATCGTGTTGGACGGTGACGAAGGCGTTTCAGTAAATGACTGTATCATGGTTAGTCGTGCCATAGAGCACAACCTGGACAGGGAAGAGGAGGATTTTTCTCTTGAAGTTACTTCGGCAGGGGTCTCTGAACCTCTTTTGATGCCGAGACAATTCAAAAAGAATATAGGTCGCAGGTTAAAGGTGAAGACTCAGGATGATAAGTTCGAAGGAGATCTTCTGTCTGCAGACGATAAGGAAATAAAGCTTTCATGGAAAGCAAGGGAACCTAAGCCTGTAGGTAAAGGAAAGGTTACAGTTCAGAAAGAGGCCGTGTTGCCTTATGCTGATATTGTGGAAGCAAAAGTTAAAATAACATTTTAATCACAAATTGATATGGAAAATATCGCGTTGATTGAGTCATTCTCGGAGTTTAAAGACGATAAGCTTATAGATCGTGTCACGCTGATGGCGATCCTGGAGGATGTTTTTAGAAATGCTTTAAAGAAAAAGTATGGAGAAGACGATAATTTTGATATTATTGTAAACCCTGATAAAGGGGATCTTGAGATCTGGAGAAACCGAATTGTGGTTGCCGATGGTGAAGTTGAAGATTCTAACAGGGAGATCTCTTTATCCCAGGCCAGAAAGATCGAGCCCGATTTTGAAGTTGGTGAGGATGTTTCAGAAGAAGTGAAGCTGGTAGATCTTGGAAGAAGAGCGATTTTGGCGCTTCGCCAGAATTTGATCTCCAAGATCCATGAGCACGATAACACGAATATTTACAAGCAGTTTAAAGATCTTGAAGGAGAGATTTATACGGCTGAAGTTCACCATATAAGACACCGGGCCATTATTCTACTTGATGATGAAGGCAATGAGATCGTGCTTCCTAAAGACCGCCAGATTCCTTCAGATTTCTTCAGAAAAGGAGAAAATGTAAGGGGAATCATAGAAAGCGTCGAATTAAAAGGGAATAAACCTACGATCATCAT
>JBFGDP010000433.1:0-1542 GCA_041580575.1 Christiangramia sp. | reverse complement strand
TTCGAACAATCCAAAGATCGCTTTCGCCTTTAGTAACTTTTCATCAAGAATTCGTTGAAGCAAAACCTGGGCATCATTAAATAAACTTTGCGCTTGCTCACCAACAATCTCATCTTTTATAATATCAGGGTATCTCCCATGTAGATCCCAGCTTCTAAAAAACGGACTCCAGTCTATATAATCGACCAGTTCATGCAGATCAAAATCTTCGATGACCTGGATTCCTAATTCTGCTGGCTTGGAAATCTTTGTGTTTTCCCAATCGATCTGAAATTTATTTTCCCTGGCTTCTTTAATACTCAGGAAAGACTTAACCTTACTCCTTTTACTAAAATTTTTCCTGAATTCATCATACTGAACTTTCAGGTCGTTCTTATATTTCTCACGGGAACTATCCTTAAGCAGATCTCCAACTACCGTCACCGCCCGGGATGCATCATTTACATGAGCCACGGCATGTTTATATTGCGGATCTATCTTCACCGCGGTATGGGCTTTGGAAGTTGTTGCCCCACCAATAAGAAGCGGGACAGAAAAATCCTGACGCTCCATTTCTTTTGCCAGAAAAACCATTTCATCGAGAGACGGAGTAATAAGTCCGCTGAGTCCTATCACATCTACATTTTCTTTTCTAGCAGTTTCGATGATCTTTTCTGGCGGTACCATCACCCCAAGATCAATGATCTCATAATTATTACAACCCAATACCACGCTCACGATATTTTTACCTATATCATGAACATCGCCTTTAACGGTAGCCATCAATATTTTCCCTGCCGATTGTCTTTTATTCGATTTATCGGCTTCTATAAATGGCAAAAGATGCGCCACTGCTTTTTTCATTACCCTTGCCGACTTCACCACTTGCGGCAGGAACATTTTCCCGCTCCCAAAAAGATCCCCAACAACGTTCATCCCGATCATCAAAGGACCTTCAATAACATCCAGCGGCTTTTCAGCTTCTAAACGGGCCTGCTCGATATCTTCCAGAATATAGGCATCCACACCTTTTACCAGCGCATGGGTGATCCTGTCCTGAAGTGGCTTCTCCCGCCAGGAAAGGTCAATTCTATTTTCTTTTTTCCGTCCTACTACGTTTTCCGCAAAATCCAGAAGTCTCTCGGTGGCGTCTTCCCGTCTATTCAGGATCACATCTTCAACATGCTCAAGTAGATCTTTCGGGATCTCGTCATAAACCTCGAGCATTGATGGATTTACGATCCCTATGTTCATACCAGCTTTGATAGCATGATATAGGAATACCGAATGCATCGCTTCCCGCACTGGGTTATTCCCGCGGAAAGAAAATGACACATTACTAACTCCACCACTCACGCTGCAATGCGGAAGGTTCTCTTTAACCCAACGTGTACCTTCAATAAAATCTATCGCATTTCTCCTATGCTCGTCCATACCGGTCCCCACTGGGAAAATATTGAGGTCAAAAATGATATCCTCAGGAGGGAATTTCACTTTATTAACCAGGATATCATAAGAACGTTGTGCGATCTTAATCCTGCGTTCATAATTATCTGCCTGGCC
>JBFGDP010000432.1:0-1547 GCA_041580575.1 Christiangramia sp. | reverse complement strand
TCCATCTGCGTTTTTAAAAAGAGAACTGGATAATTTAACTATTCCACTTAACGATAAGATCGTTTTTTCAGCGATCAAAGGAATTGTTCCTGAAACCAGCCTGATCGTCGGGGAGCATTTTCATGAAAATTTTGACGTTCCCATGGAAAATATCGGGGTATTAACTGGTCCCTGCCATGCAGAAGAAGTTGCATTAGAAAGACTTTCTTATCTCACCGTGGCCTGCCAGGATGAAAAAAAAGCCGAGATCGTTGCGGGATATCTTGGAAGCGACTATATCACTTGTAAAACGAGTGATGATGTTATTGGGACTGAATATGCCGCCGTTCTGAAAAATATATACGCTATTGCTGCGGGTATCGCCCACGGACTCGGTTATGGGGATAATTTTCAAAGCGTTCTTATGAGTAACGCCATCAGGGAAATGAAGAAATTCATTAAGAAAGTCCACAAAATGAAGCGTAATATCAATGATTCTGCCTACCTGGGTGATCTATTGGTAACCGGTTATTCTGTATTTAGCCGAAACCGTATGTTCGGGAATATGATTGGTAAGGGCTATACCGTAAAAAGCGCCCAGATGGAAATGAGTATGATCGCTGAAGGTTATTACGCCACAGAAAGCGCCTATAAGATTAATCAGGAGAAAGGTGCTAAAACCCCCATTATAAACGCGGTATACGCTATTCTGTACGAAGGTAAGAACCCTAAGAAAGTATTCTCTAAGTTGGTAGATAAATTAGACTAATTATAGGTTTTTTCCTACAGAAAATACTCTATTTAGCTGATTTATATACTTTTCGGCGGTTTTTTATAGGTAATTGTAGAATTTAATAATACTTTTACTTCACCAAATTTATTTAACCAACTTTATCATGAACAAAAATCTACAGATTTTAAGTCTGGCCCTGGGTCTGGCTTTTATCGGTTGTCAAACAGAGAATATATCTGAAGACATCCATACGGAAGATGTATCTCTTTCGGGAGAAAAAATTAGCAATTCAAATTTTAAGATCCACGAACCACTTTTTGTGGACGGCCCAGGCGCTACCATTCATGAGCCTATCTGGATCGAAGGTCCCAGTGCAAATATCCATGAACCAATCTGGATCGCCGAAATGGCCTGGTTCGAATGTGGTGAGGATTATACCGGAGCTCCAAATCTAACCGTTAATAAGAATAACCCGGCTGCCTATAGCAGTTCAGAAAACGGTATGGTATCTCTAAAGAACCTGAACGTTGGGGGCAACCTATCTTTCTGTGGTCTGCTGGCTGTAGAAAATACAGTGAACATACACCGTGCGGGAGAATTTGATTTTGTAGGAGAAATGATGATTGGAACGGTAGAAGAACCGGCCGATCTTGTTATAAATTCCGGAGCTCACCTTAACTTTGCCGGAAATATCATCGTTACCGGAGACCTTATTATTAATAAAGGTGCTACGGTAGAGATCCTGGGGGAAGGACACGATCAGGTATTCACGGTAGGAGGAAATACTGAAATAAGCGAACATGCTATTTTCGTAGATCACCGGGAGCATGATCAC
>JBFGDP010000431.1:0-1548 GCA_041580575.1 Christiangramia sp. | reverse complement strand
GCCCAGTCGAACTGCTTGTTCGCCTGTATTAATTCTTCCACCATTCTCATGGTATTCTGCAAATGCACATTATCATCTCCTCCACCGTGAATAATCAAATAATCACCTTTAAGTTTTTCTACATGGCTCAAAGGAGAATTATCATCGTATCCAGAAGGATTTTCCTGTGGAGTACTCATGTACCTCTCTGTATAAACAGTATCGTAAAACCTCCAACTGGTAACCGGAGCTACGGCAATCGCCATTGAAAAGGTATCGTTCCCTTTAAGGATCGCGTTAGAAGACATATATCCGCCATAACTCCAACCCCATATCCCGATTCTGTCTGCATCAATGTAATTTCGTTCCCCAAGCTTTTGTGCAGCTGTGATCTGGTCTTCTACCTCATATTTTCCCAGTTCCTTATAGGTAACTTTTTTGAAATCTGCTCCCTTAAATCCGGTTCCTCTACCATCAATACAAACGATGATATAACCTTTATCGGCTAGTAGCTGATACCAGTAATCATTAGTATTATAATAAGAATTCGAAACCGATTGGGAACCTGGCCCCGAATACTGGAACATAAGTAATGGATACTTCTTGTTCTCATCAAAATCTGCAGGCTTGATCATCCACATATTTAAATCATTCCCGTTGATCTCTATAGTTGAAAGCTCCTTTGGAGAAAATTCGTAACCAGCAACCTTATCTAAAAGCTCCCTGTTATTAAGTATTTCACGAACCAGTTGGCCGTCTTTAGCTCTATGCAGGGTATACACATGCGGGGTAGCTACATTGGTAAAAGAGTTAATAAAATAGGTATAATCTGCGCTGAAAGAAGCTGAATTCATACCAGTTTTATCGGTAAGTCTTTTTTTGTTTTTCCCATTTGGCTTTATAGAGTAAACATCGCGATTAACACTTCCGTTCTCTGTACTCTGGTAGTAGATCTTATCTTCTTTAGCATCATAACCGTAATAATTGGTCACCTCCCAATCTCCACTCGTTACCTGGTCTATGAGCTCTCCCTCTTCATCATAATGATATATATGATTGTAACCATCCTTTTCACTTGTCCAGATAAAACTATTATCCTTTAAGAAAGTAAGATTATCGGTAATGTCCACGTAAGCATCATCGGTTTCATTTAGGACAATTTCGGTATCATTATCTTTAGCATCTACAAAAATGAGATCAAGGTCATTCTGAGCTCTATTAAGCACCTGTACACTCAACAACATTGGATCTGCCGTCCATTTGATTCTTGGAATATAAATATCGCTCTTTGCTCCAATTTCAATTTCTGAAGCAGATGTAGCCACATCATATTTATCACCAAGATCTATCTCACTGGATTCTTCAGATTTCACGTCGTACATATGCAAGCTCACTTCAGAATTCAGTTCGCCGGCTTTAGGGTATTTAAATACATGCTGACTCGGGTAAAGGTCCTTTCCAAACATGTCCATTGAAAATTCCGGAACTCTGGATTCATCAAATTTGATATAAGCTAATTTTTCTCCGGTTGGATTCCATTCGAACGCCTTTACGAAAGAAAATTCCTCT
>JBFGDP010000430.1:0-1559 GCA_041580575.1 Christiangramia sp. | reverse complement strand
TTTAAATGAAATTTCAGTTACCGGGTCGGGTGACCTCTGGACCTCAGATAAGATCGAAGCTAATAAAATGCAGATCCATGTGACCGGGAGCGGTAACATTAACCTGGAATTAGATGTTGATGAACTAGAAGGAAAAATAACGGGTTCCGGCGACATTAATTTAAAGGGTCGCGCGAATACCCTGGAATGTTCGGTAACCGGCAGTGGTGATTTTGATGCCGATGACCTGGTAGCGGAAAATGTTGACGCCAGGGTATCAGGATCTGGAGATATAATGGTCTATGCGAAAAATTCTTTAAAGGCCTCTGTTTATGGATCTGGAGATATTGTCTATAAAGGCAATCCAGAAAAACGTGATTTTAAAAGCAGCGGCTCGGGAGAAATTTCTGCTTTCTAAAACTAATAATCAACATGTTCAAAAAACCTGCTTTGAGCAGGTTTTTTTCATTTGATTAGACGTTTAGGCACACGCATTAAAAAAAACACCCCGGCAATGAAGAAAACCACCAAAAAAAGAATCGCATTTCTCACACTCCCGGTATTCTGTGCTACGAAACCGTACAGGGTCATTCCTATAACGATCCCAATCTTTTCTGAAACATCATAAAAACTAAAATAACTAGCCGTATCCAGGGCATTCTCAGGCAACATTTTAGAGTAGGTAGACCTGGACAGGGATTGTATCCCACCCATGACTAGCCCTACAGAGGCCGCGGCAACATAGAATTGTTCAGGGGTTGTTATAAAATAAGCATATCCGCAAATTGCGATCCAGATAAGATTAATAAAGATTAGGATCTTTATATCTCCAAATTTAATAGCTAACCTGGACGTTAATGTCGCTCCGGCTACTGCTACCAACTGGATCAATAAAATACTCACTATAAGCCCTGTAGTTGGATCCTGATCACCCCACTCCAGTTCTTCTATCCCAAAATAGGTGGCTATGAGCATAATTGTTTGCACGGCCATACTATAGACAAAAAAAGCCAACAGGTAACGCTTTAAAATTTTATTTTTCTTGATGGAGAGCCAGATCATATTCAATTCCCTGAATCCGTTAAACAGGATATCCCGGGTAAATTTAGATTGCTTATTACCTTTGGGAAGATAGTAATAGGTGTATTGGCTAAATCCTATCCACCATAGCCCGGTTAAAACGAAAGAAAGCCTGGTTGGGAAACCCTCGTTCTCGAAACCAAACCAATCATATTTTAAGATCATCACTAAACAAAGAATCAATAAGATCACACTACCTATATATCCAAGCGAAAAACCTTTTGCACTTGCCTTATCCTGCTGTTCTGGAAAAGCAATATCGGGCAGGTAAGAATTATAAAAGACAAGACTGGACCAAAACCCAATTAGAGCAAGAAAATAACACAGAAGCCCAAACCATAGATAATTTAAGTCGAACCAAAATAAACCTATACAGGAGACCGCTCCCAGGTAACAGAAGAACTTCAGAAAATTCTTTTTATTACCGATATAATCTGCAATTCCAGAGAGGAACGGACTAAGAAAGCTTACGACAAGAAAGGCTGCAGCGGTCACATAAC
>JBFGDP010000429.1:0-1565 GCA_041580575.1 Christiangramia sp. | reverse complement strand
GTATCTGTCACCAACATTACCGGAGCGGTATCTACTACTATATAATCATATTTCGTTTTCACCTGTGAAAATAATTCCGCTGCTCTTGGAGTTCTCCAAAGTTCAGAAGGATTAGGCGGGATGCTTCCCGAGGCTAAAAGATATAGGTTGGTATGGAGTTTAGAGCCTTTAATAATTTCTTCTATTTGAACGTTATTCCCAACAAGGTAATCACTCACCCCTTGGATATGCCTTGTATCCACTTCATACCTTTGCAATTGTGGATTTCTAAGATCGGCACCAATAATTAATACCTTTTTTCCGGAATTAGCCAAGGTCAATGCCAGGTTAAATGCCGTAAAAGTTTTCCCTTCTCCCTTTACGGTAGAAGTAACAAATAATGTATTACCTCCTGGATTGTTTCCGGAATTCACCAATAAGTACTGTAAATTAGTATGTAGGATCCTGAAAGATTCTGCAAGTACCGATCGGTCATTTAATTCCACCAACTGACTATCTTTTTTAGACATGCTTGGAACCTCTCCCACCAAGGGGATAGATTTTATAGCCAGTTGCATATCCTGCTGACTGTTTATCTTATTATTAAAAAGATTTCTTAAATAAATAGTCATAAAAGGAACCAGCAATCCAATGATAAGCGCCGCCAGAAAAATAATTTTCTTTTTAGGGGAAACGGGATTACCCAGCGTATATGCTGCATCTACGATTTTCGCCTTTGGTGCGGTCACCGCTAAAGACAAACTAGTCTCTTCCCTCTTCTGTAATAAAAAGAGATATAAGGCTTCTTTAATGGTCTGTTGACGCTCTATGCCTCTAAATTGCTTTTCCTTACCAGGAACTGAAGCGATCCTGGAACCCATGGCTGATGCCTGACGATTAAGGTCTTCCTGAGCTATTTTTAAATTTGCTCGCATTCGCTCTAAGCTGCGTCTAACATTCCCCTTTATTTGTGAGATTCTATTATTAAGATCAATTACCACAGGGTTTTTTTCAGTAGATCCACTTAAGATACGGTTGCGTTCCAATACCAGCATATTGTATTCAGATATTACTGAATTCACTCCGGTTTCTGAAATCCCCAAATTGGCGGGGAGCAAATCTGATTCTGAATCTTTAGCCAGATAATCTATCATAGCGTTACTAAGCTCCAGTTGTGTATTTACATCCTGCCTTTTCTTATTGAATTCACTGGCATTTTCCACGAACATTTCCGACTCTGCCTCGATATCGGTTAATTGGTTTGTCTCTTTAAATTTCTCTTTTCCTGTTTCCACAGAATCCAGTTCCCCGGTAATAATATCTAAACGGTCCTCAATAAATTTAGCGGTGTTAAGTGCCACCTGATTTTTATCTTCAATGGCTTGCTTATTATATTCAAAGATCAATTGATTTAATATATCCCTGGCCTTTTCTTTAACCGGATCATTTAAATTAAGCTCTATTAAACTCGAATTTTTATCGGTTAAATTGAGTTGGATCTTTTCCCTATATGCTTCCGCAGCAGCATCCACCGTAGAAAATCTAATTAATAATGGATCAGTACTTTTAAGATTGGAGTTATTGCC
>JBFGDP010000428.1:0-1569 GCA_041580575.1 Christiangramia sp. | reverse complement strand
ATTATTGGCCGTATAAACTAACCCGCGATCATCTACTGCAATACCCCAGTTCTGGCTGGCAGCAGAATATTCTGACGGCGAAAAGCTTTGTATAGGTGGTACCAGCTCTTGAGAATAGGTATTATAACCTACCATAATCATAAAAATCAAACATTTAAGAGCTTTATAAATCATAATGTATATTGATTTGTGCAGTCTTTGAGCAGGTGAAAATTAATGATTTTGATCGAAAACTTTCTTAATTTTCATTTTTAAAATTTACCTCATGCCTAGATTTTCCTTTCCCAAAACATTCCTGTTAATCTTTTTATTAGTCCTATGCGCAATAGGTGGTTGTAAAAACAAAAAGGAGGTGAAAAATTCAGAAAACACCCAAAAGAACCAAAAGCCTAATATCGTTTTTATCATGACCGATGATCACGCTGCTCAGGCCATTAGTGCATACGGTCATCCGGTTAGCCAATTAGCTCCCACTCCTAATATTGACAGGATAGCAAATAACGGGGCTAAATTCCTTAATAATTTCTGTACGAATTCTATTTGCGGGCCGAGCCGTGCGGTTATTCTAACTGGGAAATTTAGTCATATAAATGGCTTTAGAATGAACGGGGAAGTTTTCGATGGGTCCCAGCCCACCCTGCCAAAATTTCTAAAAAAAGCGGGATACCAAACTGCCATCGTTGGAAAATGGCACCTGCATGGCCAGCCACAGGGATTTGATTACTGGAATATATTAAATGACCAGGGTAATTATTACAACCCGGAATTTATCCATCAAAATGATACAACCATCGTAAATGGATATGCGACAGATATCATTACCGATATGGGAATAGACTGGATGGATACCAAACGAAAAAATGATGAACCATTTTTTTTAATGATTCATCATAAAGCACCTCATAGAAACTGGATGCCTCCTATAAGGCACATTAACACCTATGATTCCATTACTTTTCCATTACCCGATTCTTATTTCTCAAAACATAAGGGCCAGGTAGCGGCACAGCAACAGCTACAAACGATTTATGAAGATATGTATGAAGGTCACGACCTAAAAATGACGGTCTCCAGGGGAAGTGATTCTTTAAGACATAATCCCTGGACCTCAGATTTTGACAGGATGACCAAAGAACAAAGACAGGCATGGAATAATGCTTACAGACCTAAGAACGATGCTTTTCATGATGCCAACCTTAAAGGCCGGGAGCTCGCCAGGTGGAAAGGTCAAAGATATCTTAGAGATTATATGGGTACCGTCAAGGCCGTAGATGAGGGAGTTGGTAAGATCCTGGATTACCTGGAAGAAAATAATCTTACTGAAAATACATTAATAGTTTACACCACAGACCAGGGATTTTACCTGGGAGAAAAAGGATTCTTTGACAAACGCTTTATGTATGAAGAATCCCTGGCCATGCCATTATTAATGCAATATCCAAAAGCCATTGAAAAAGGAATTACTATAAATGCTCTCACCCAGAATCTCGATTTTGCTCCTACCTTCCTAGATTTCGCCGGAGCAGAGATACCAGATTCCATGCAGGGAAAATCTCTTAGACCATTACT
>JBFGDP010000427.1:0-1583 GCA_041580575.1 Christiangramia sp. | reverse complement strand
CAAGCTTTAACTGGTTTCGTAGCTAAGTTAAGTCCTGCTGAGGTTGAAATGTTAGAAAACGATTCTCGAATTAAATACGTAGAACAGGATTTCATCATAGGATACGACCCAGTCGACTTTTTAGATTTCTTCAGCAACAGTCCAAACCAAAGAACTCCTTATGGAACGACCCGAGTAGGAAGTGCTGATGGTACAGGAAAAACGGCATGGGTAATAGACACGGGGGTCGACTTAGATCATGAAGATTTAAATGTAGATTCAAATCGCAGTAGAACCTTTGCAACGGGTACAGTAACTGCTGACGATAATAATGGACATGGCTCGCACGTAGCGGGGACAATAGGAGCGATCGATAACGCTATAGGAAGTAAGGGGGTAGCTCCCAATGCAACCATTGTGGGTGTAAAGGTTTTAGGTGCAAATGGGAGTGGTCAACTATCTGATGTAATTCAGGGAGTAGATTATGTAGCAAGTGCTGGATCACCCGGAGAGGTAGCTAACCTGAGTTTAAGCGGAGGTGAGCACAAACCATTGGATGAAGCCGTACAGAATATGGCCGACAGAGGTATTTTTGCTATTCTAGCAGCAGGTAATTCTGGAGAAAGTGCTACTCAATATTCTCCTGCCAGAACTAATGGAACAAATATTTTTACGGTAAGTGCGTTCGATGCAAATGATAATTTTGCTAGTTTTTCAAACTTTGGAACCCCAGTGGATTATGCGCAACCTGGGGTAGATATTTATAGTACTTCAAATGATAACGGATATGCAACTTTAAGTGGTACATCTATGGCGGCACCACATCTAGCAGGAGTATTATTGATCACTGAAGGAAACCCTAATACCGATGGGATGGTTAATGGTGATCCAGATGAAGAAGATGACCCTATTGCTACTTTATAAATTTACCGTGTAGACCACTATAAATAAGAGGCTCGACGAAATTGAATCGTTGAGCCTTTCTTTGATTACATGTTAATAAAGCGTCTATATTAAAAAAGGTTTAGTGGTCGATAATGAAAATTCCAATAATGTTCCTCATCGGTTAGTAAAGTTTTTGCTTAATCAGGCTTAATTGCTTATTCACAAATTCAAAGTTTTCTGAATCTCCTATAACCTTCTGCTTTTCCTTATACCAATAGGAGGGTTAACAAATAGGCCAGTAGAAAATTCTTTTCGCTGCTTTTCAAGGGTAAGCCCACACATAACTGGGACTAAACCTCTTTTGTTAATTTTGGAACGTTGAATTAAAAATAAAATCTTCATTTTTCTTCACTTTAGGTAGATTAATAAAAAGGGGGACACCAAGGTGAAAAATGGGACACCGTATGGGACACCAAAATTTGAAGAAAAAGTCTTTGAAAGGGATTTTAACGGAAGGCCCTAAAAAACAAAAAAGCCTTCTTCCATTAAATGGAAAAAAGCTTTTCATTGGTTAACCAAAATCCTCACAACATAGGATTATAACTCGGCTAACTACACATTCCCTTCTCAGGGAACAAACAACACAACTAATCATTAGTGCCAAAAAAAGCTCCCCTTGTAGGAGAGCTTCTTTGCAACTTTGCGGTCTGGACGAGACT
>JBFGDP010000426.1:0-1605 GCA_041580575.1 Christiangramia sp. | reverse complement strand
TTCCTGCACCAATAATTCCTATTTTCATATTTCCTGTAATTTAGATATCACGTCATCCTGAACTTGTTTCAGGATCTTTAGAGAAGCTGAAACTCCCGAAGCATCGGGACAGCTTGACGAATTTCTCAATTCTCAATACTAACTACTCACTTCTAAAAATAACTCGCTTTTAAGTTCAAGCCTGTTTTCTCATCCAGGCCGAACATCAGGTTCATATTTTGTACTGCCTGGCCGGAAGCTCCTTTCAACAAATTATCAATTATACTGGTCACCAGCAATTTATCACCAAAATTCTGCAATCTAAGCAGGCATTTATTCGTATTCACCACCTGCTTTAAATGCAAATCCTCATCGGTTACAAAGGTGAAAGCAGCATCCGTATAAAAATCTTTATAGATCTTTTTGGCTTCTTCCAGGCTTCCTGAAAACTTCGTATATGCAGTTGCGTGAATTCCTCTGGAAAAATTTCCCCTGTTAGGAATAAAGTTCACCTCCGCTTTATGATCTGATTGCAGCTGCTTTAAACTCTGGCCGATCTCGTTCAGATGTTGGTGCTCAAAGGATTTATAAGCGGAAAAATTATTATCTCTCCAGGAAAAATGAGTGGTCTCTGAAAGTGAAGTTCCAGCTCCGGTTGCTCCGGTAACTGCATTCGCATGAATATCATCTTTTAAAAGACCATTTTTTGTCAGAGGTAAAATTGCCAGGGTGATTGCTGTGGCAAAACATCCGGGATTCGCAATAAAATTTGCTGACTTAATTTCCGCTTTATTCAATTCCGGAAGGCCATAAACAAAACTGTGATCATCAGATTTCTGTCTGAAATCGGTGCTCAGATCAACGATCTTTGTCTTTTCTGAAAATTGATTTTCAGCCAGAAACTTTTTTGAATTCCCATGCCCAAGACAAAGAAAAACAACTTCTACTTCTGTATTGATCTCATTGGTGAATTGAATTTCGGTCTCGCCAATAAGATCCTGGTGAATACTATGAATCGGTTTTCCTGGCTGAGAAGTACTGAAAATAAAGTTAAGGTTTACCTCAGGATGATTAAGTAAGATCCTGATCAATTCTCCTGCGGTATATCCTGCGCCTCCTATAATTCCTGCTTCGATCATGAATCCTGATTTACATGTTGATAGATCTTCCCGGAATTAGACAGGATCTTGATAAAACCTTTAGCATCATCTGCGGTCCAGGCTTTATTTTCTTCACCATAATTCCCGAAACTGCTGTTCATAAGGTCATTTGGAGATTTAACTCCATCTAAAGTAAATCTGTAAGGATGTAGAGTGACGAACACATCACCAGTTACTTTAGCCTGAGAACTTTCAAGCTGTGCTTCAAAATCCCGCATTACGGGATCCAGATATAATCCTTCGTGCAGATGCATGCCATACCAGTTTGAAGTGTAATCCTTATGTTGAAGCTGCCATTTGCTCAAGGTATGTTTCTCTAATAAATGATGAGCTTTGATCGTGATCAAGGCTGCAGCGGCTACAAAACCGACTCTTCCCTTAATCCCAATAATGGTATCACCCACGTGAATATCCCTGCCAATGGCATATTTAGAAGCAATCCCTTCTAAAATTTCTATATTCTTTT
>JBFGDP010000425.1:0-1637 GCA_041580575.1 Christiangramia sp. | reverse complement strand
CCCCGGTTCACTTTCAATTCTTTCCCCTAAATCCTCGTCTGCGACAAATTGAGTATCGTTGATTATTTTCAGCAAGCGGGAGTAGACTTCTTCAATTTCAAGATTCTGTTCCTGAACTTTCCCTGGAAGAAAGGGTGTTAGTTTGCTGTGATGATAGAAGGGAAAAAAGCTTTGCACAAAGAATTCCATGTGGGGCCTATGCGTTCTCTTTAGATAATCCTCCCATTCCTGAAGGACGAGAGACGCAATCAGCGGACTTACCTCCAGCTCTTGGATTTGTGACATTAATATCTCCTGGTCTTCATCGCTCCACGTAACAGTCGTTGTATTTGTGGCAGGAGCATTTTTTCCATGTTTGGTCAATATGGTCCTCACCAGGTAAGTAAATAGTTCTTCCCGGGAAGGTGGGTCTTCTTTCTCATCATTTAGTAAGGCCTCTAAAAGCACTTCCGGAATAACTCCTTCCTCTTCGGTTATCTCGAATTCCTGGAGGATGCTTGTGAGAAATTCTGGTTTTTCATCAAGGTCCAGGAATGGCTGTGGTACTTCCTCGATATTTTCTGAGTGGTAGGCATAGATATAAACAGTGCAGAAGGTTTTCCCGAAGTGCTTAAAGTCATACACATCAACGGGTTTTTCAAATCCAGGGGAACTGTTGCTCCCTCTTCTGGAATATTCAAGATATTCATCCAGATTTTTCAGTTTGTCACAAAAGTTGTATCCTGCCCTTATGCTGCTCAACAATACAGGGTTAGAAATGGAGGTGCCGTAATTTTCTATTTGAATATCCGGTTTAAAAGGGTCTTTTTTGTTCATCTATAGAATTTTGATCTTTATTTGATTTAAATGTTAAAGGTGCCGATCACTTAATACAGGCGTTTTAAAGCACAAATATTCCCAGCTGTCTTCAAATACTAATTTTTGATAATTTTAAAATTTTTCTTTTCCACGAAGATTACCAGTTCATTTACCAGCATTCTGCTATCATCGTCTTTAATAAACTCCATACAGCCAAAATTAAAAATAGCTGAGATCTCCATAATGCAAAGAATGCTTTCCAGCACGTGGCCACTAAAACCATCCTGCCCTATACTATCCTCATATCGAGCTTTTTCCCAAAGGGCAGTGGGCAGCTCCTCTTTTAGTAAATATTGGTAGCCTTATATGAAACCCCAAATAACCAGGCCGAAGCGTACAGGCCTGCCATTACTATCATAAAGATCTGGTATAGGAATGAGTGTGAATTTTGAACCCAGTATTCCATATTGGAGAGTTATTAGAAAGGTTAATAATTAAAAATAAAGATAAGGTTGAACTGTGCAGTGGAAATGCACCTAAAAGGATCAGCCATTTGAATGGCCCGTTTGTATTTTGGCTGAATTATTTTTATTCTTCTACTTCATAACCCATATTGAAGCATAGTCTTGCCACACTCATAATCCCAAAGGTGATAATAAGTTTATCCTTGTTATAAAGAGGATCATATTTAAGTCTTTTCAACAGCTTTTTTCCTTCAACAGTTTCGTTGCCCTCAAAATGCTCGGGATATTTGGCCATGAGTTCAGGCCGCATATATTGAAAACACTCAAACTCATCGAGATAAATGAAATCCAGTGCAGGAGAGGGGAAATAATCAT
>JBFGDP010000424.1:0-1642 GCA_041580575.1 Christiangramia sp. | reverse complement strand
CAGGAAATTCCTTGTTCCTGCAATTCCTGAAGAGATTTTCACTGTCTTCAATTTTACCGTTACCAAGAATATCGGGATCATGCTGTTCTTTGCGATCATCATGGTCATCGCCTCTATTTCTATGATCAGAGAAAAGGATAACGGAAGAAATCTAGAGGTGGAAAAACCAACTTATAATTACCCATTGATCATCCTTGAAGGTATGATCGTAGGGCTATTGACCGGGATCGTAGGAGCGGGAGGCGGATTTCTAATTATCCCGGCCCTGGTGCTGCTGGCAAAGTTACCAATGAAGAAAGCCGTGGCCACCTCACTTCTTATAATTGCCTTTAAGTCGCTGATAGGTTTTATTGGCGATGTGGAAAATATGGAAATAGACTGGATCTTCCTCCTCATTTTTACCGGTATCTCGGTTGGCGGGATCTGGCTGGGGGTAT
Organism: Christiangramia sp.; assembly: GCA_041580575.1. GTDB lineage: Bacteria > Bacteroidota > Bacteroidia > Flavobacteriales > Flavobacteriaceae > Christiangramia. The sequence goes on along the minus strand of JBFGDP010000424.1, from coordinate 1,205 downwards.
ATCTTAATAATTTTATCAACGGTAAAAAGCTAAAAAAAGGCTTTGGATGGTTTGTCCTGCTTATGGGTATCTATATCATTTGGAGTGAGTTGTATTAAAATTTTGTTAAATTTTATTTTACCGCTGTTTTATGTTAGCAGGAATGCATAATAACTCGTTGATTTACTGTACATTTAGATTTCCGAAAACGAATTAATCCAATATTCCCCCCACTTAGTAAACTTGTAAATAAGCCCATTTTCTGCGGAAATTGGGAGCATATAATGTGTAATTGAAAAGTATATTTATCCGGGTATTGGAACAATGTTTTTCAGGAGTTATGGTTTGGGGGGAAACAAATGCACGCAGACTCCGCGTTGCAACCGAATAAAAACCTTCTCCCTGCTGGAAATCTTTTTACATAGGATTTCTTTTAGAATGGTTATTCTGTTCCATATCCGGATATTTTTAGTGATTTTTCCTAAGCCCATTCCCGTTTTCTGTTGTGCCTCAAAATTAAATTTCAATTCTCTGAAATTGTGTTGCGCAACCTCATGTCACCACTCTAAATTTCATTAATTTTATTTGCCGAAAGAAGAATGTTCTAAGGCGATGTGCCGGGAACTTTTCTGTAAAAGATCCGTTGATGGAAAATCTCGATTACGCCAGACTCCAAATGGCCTTTACCCTCGGTTTTCATATTATCTTCGCCTGTATTGGTATGGTGATGCCTTTCTTTATGGTGGTATCCCACCGCAGGTGGCTTAAGACTCGTAAACCGGTATATCTTGAACTTACCAAAGCCTGGCAGCGGGGCGTGGCCATCTTTTTTGTGACCGGCGCAGTCTCTGGTACCGCACTTTCGTTCGAGCTGGGAATGCTATGGCCAGAATTCATGAAACATGCCGGGCCGGTCATAGGGATGCCTTTCTCCCTGGAAGGCGCGGCCTTTTTCGTTGAGGCGATCGCCCTGGGTTTTTACCTGTATGGATGGAATAAAATATCTGAAACCTTTCACTGGATCACAGGCATAATCATTGGTATATCAGGGGTGGCCTCGGGCATCCTGGTAGTTTCTGCAAATGCCTGGATGAATGCTCCCACAGGTTTCGATGTTATAAATGGAGAATTTGTAAATATAAATCCCGTAGCTGCATTCTTTAATGATGCCTGGTTTACCCAGGCCCTGCATATGACCCTGGCTGCTTTCGCCGCCACCGGATTTG
>JBFGDP010000423.1:0-1650 GCA_041580575.1 Christiangramia sp. | reverse complement strand
TTTCCTATTAAAAGCAGCGCAATGCAGGCACCTAGAATTGCAAAACTCCAGGTGAAGGTTGACCAGCCCATCCCAAATAATCTTTCGGCCAGGCCGGCAGTAACTATTGTAACCGCAGCCTGGATGATGAACATGCTTCCAACGGTTATAACTATAAATGTCCAGTATGGGAACTTTCCCAATTTTCTATATCCGGTAATCAGATGATTGCCAGATCCGGCGGCAAAGCGTGGTCCAAATTCCAGGAAGGGATATTTGGTAACACAGGCCAGGACTAAAACCCATAACAATAGGAAACCATAGTCTGCACCAGCACGTGTGGCCTGGACCAGGTGGGATACTCCAATGGCGGCACCAGCCAATAAAAAGCCAGGTCCCAGAGTTTTAAATATGGAGGTTTTAGACGAAGATTTTTGTTTCATGAATTCAGTTGGATTGAGATTTGCCACTTCGTTTCGAAATGGCCGTAATGTTGTTTAGCCTTGACGATAAAGTAAGACCACCGTCTAATCTTTCAAATTAAGCAAATTTGGAGATCAAATCGGTATTAACTTCATGACCACCCTCAAAGCGCAAAATTTCCAGATTCCCGGGAAACAATTCTGTTAATCTCTTTTCTTCCACTTCAATAATTTCTTTTTGAAGGTATTCATCCTTATTTCCATAAATAAAACTAATGCTGCTGTTCTTGAGAAAACTGAAATCTTCAGGGTGTAGTTCCTGAGGAACTTTTCCGGAATGCATGATCAAATTTTTACATTGGATCTTTCTCCTGGCCACGAACCTTGTCGCGACAGAGACACCCTGTGAATAACCAAAAATATTCAGGTTTTCAATTTCCTGCAGATTTTCTGCTACAAAAACCGCATCTAGGTAGTTCAGCATGTTTTCGATCTCGGCCTCGGTATTTTCTTTGGTGAGCCAGGAAGCTCCAACATGCCGGTAAGCTCCGTTCAGGTAATACTTTGATTGTGCCTGTGGAGCTATGATATGATTCTCATTTGCATCAAAATGTTTGAAATATTTGAGAAAATATCGACTCAGGTATCCTATACCGTGAAGGACAAGCCAAACATTTTTCGTTTTAGACGTTCTCTCATTTAAAGTAGAGTAGGTATTGGAAATGGTATAAGAAAGCTTTTTCTCTTTGCTCATGGTTCTTTACTCTTTTGTACTTTTACAAAGTAACCAATCTTTTCAATAATGACTAAAGACGAACTATTGCAGCTTTCCAAAAAGATATGTAAGAATACTTTGATGGAAACCCTTGAAATTGAATTTACTGAACTGGGAGAAGATTATTTAATCGCGAAAATGCCGGTAAATTCAAGAGTGCACCAGCCAGATGGGGTTTTACACGGGGGAGCCAGTGTGGCTCTTGCTGAAAGCGTTGGTAGCATGGCTAGTTTTGTTTTTATGGATCGGGAGAAGTTTTTTGTTCGTGGTATAGAAATAAACGCCAATCATTTAAAAAGTATTAAAGAAGGTTATGTTTTCGCTAAAGCGACCTTTATTCATAAAGGACGAACCACCCAGCTTATGGAAATTCGCATAACAGACGAAAAGTCAAATCTAATTTCTATCGTTAAGTTAACAACGATAGCACTTCCTAAAGAAAAGAAATGATAAACGCAGTGGACCTTTTTTCTA
>JBFGDP010000422.1:0-1651 GCA_041580575.1 Christiangramia sp. | reverse complement strand
GTAAGTCCGGGGATCGTAATTGGTTTGATCGCAGGCGGTGACACAGCCTTGAGAAATGCCGTAGAAAACGCCGAAGATGATAACATCCAGGCCTGGAAGGACTTGCAGAAGTATGATATTTCAAATAGAGATGTGGTGGTCGGAATTGCCGCCTCAGGAACAACCCCTTATGTGATAGGTGGTATTAAAGATGCAAATAAAAATGGGATCACAACAGCTTGTATTACCTGCAGTGCTAACAGCCCGTTGGCTGAAGTTTCAACATATCCCATAGAGGTGGTCACGGGACCTGAATTTGTTACCGGAAGTACCAGGATGAAAGCCGGCACCGCCCAGAAGATGGTGCTTAATATGATCACAACCTCGGTGATGATCAAATTAGGCCGGGTAAAGGGTAATAAAATGGTAGATATGCAATTATCTAACGACAAACTGGTTGGCCGTGGCACCAGAATGATCATGGAAGAATTGAATATAGAGGAGAACGAGGCTTCCACATTATTGTTAAAATACAAAAGTGTTAGAAAAGCTGTTGAGGCTTATAAAAATGATCGCAATAATGAATAAATTCCCGGACCTCCTGCGCAAAAAGAGTTTCAGAAACATAAGTTTTTTAAGCCTGTTTCTTTTATTGACAGGCTGTAAAACCACTCAGCCTACGGTAACCTCAACTTCAGAAAAAGAAGCTACTGCTGTATCAGAAACAACAGGCCAGATCGAAACAGCGGGAAATGAAGGAGATAATAATACTGTAGATTTTGTAGCTCCTCCCTTAGACATCGTTGAATTCAGGGCAGCCTGGATCGCAACCGTAGCAAATATCAACTGGCCCAGTAAACCCGGCCTGACCACAGAAGCACAAAAGGCGGAAGCACTGGAATTACTTAATTTTTTAGAAGAGCAAAATTTTAATGCCGTTATTCTGCAGGTAAGACCCCAGGCAGATGCCCTTTATAAAAGTGATCTGGAACCATGGTCTTATTTTCTCACCGGGAAAAGCGGAAAAGCACCTGAGCCGTTTTATGATCCATTGGATTTTTGGATATCTGAGGCTCATCAACGAGGTATGGAACTTCATGTTTGGTTGAATCCCTATCGCGCTCATCATACCACCGGTAAGGAAATAGGGGAGAAGTCCATTATCAAATCAAATCCAGAACTGGTAAAAGAATTAAAGAACGGGATGTGGTGGATGGACCCGGGAAGTAAGAAAGTTCAGGATCATGCTACAGCTGTGGTAATGGATATTGTAAAAAGATATGATATCGATGCGGTTCACTTTGATGATTACTTTTATCCATACGCCTCTTACAATGGTAAAAAAGATTTTCCCGATGCCGAAAGCTGGCAACTATATGTAAATTCAGGGGGAGAACTTTCTAGGGCAGACTGGAGAAGGAAGAATGTTAATGACTTTATAGAAAGGATAGCCGCAGATATTAAACAAGAAAAGTCTTTTGTAAAATTCGGGATAAGCCCTTTCGGGATCTGGAGACCCGGGTTTCCGAAGGGGATAAGCGGAATGGACCAGTATGAAGAATTATATGCCGATGCTAAACTCTGGCTGAACAAAGGCTGGATAGACTATTTTACCCCTCAATTATACTGGCCAACCAGGAAAATAGGGCAGAGCTTTCCGGTATTATTAGGC
>JBFGDP010000421.1:0-1652 GCA_041580575.1 Christiangramia sp. | reverse complement strand
CCTCTTCTCCAGAATGATTGCGAAACCGGACGATATTTTTTCTATGGCCAGATTCAATGCCTTAAGTGAAAAGATGAATAAAACAGGTTTATCAAAAGTTGCTTCCTTGTTTAAATCCTGGAGCTATCCACCTAATCTTATGCTGACCCTGTTTAAATATAGCTGGTATAAATCTCTTGTTAATAAGGCATACGATAGTAATGACCCTATTAAATTTTTTGACAGAGCAGGTCACATGAAGGATATTAAGGATTTCAAGAAACTTGACAATGCTCTAGCTCATTATGCTCAGGAAACCCTAGTAAATAAACATTATGAAAGCTTGCCTCACATCTATTCTGGTGGAGAAGTGGCTTTAATCAGAAGAGAAATAAATAAAAAGCGCAGACACATGCCTATCAGGCAATTATTACTTAATGCCGGTAATGCGATACAGCAGATTAAGCCGGTTTTTATGATGAGCCCTATGTCGGTTGCATCCTTTCTTCCTCCGGGTTCTATCGAGTTTGATCTAGTCATTTTTGATGAAGCCAGCCAGGTAAGGGTTGTAGATGCTTTGGTTCCTATACTCCGAGGTAAACAAATTGTGGTGGTGGGGGACTGTAAACAAATGCCTCCAACAGATTTCTTTAGTAAACAGTTTGAAGGGGATGATGATTCCTTAACTGGGGATATAGAAAGTGTCTTGGGAATGTTCCTGGCTCAGGGCGCTTATGAGAGCATGTTGAAGTGGCATTATAGAAGCCGTCATGACTCTCTGATTAATGTTTCCAATCAGGAATTCTACGAAGGTCGATTGATGGTTTTCCCGAACCCTGGCACCAATGAATTAGCCACGGGCTTAAAATTTAACTATGTCCCAGGAACAATTTACGAAAGAGGCACCTCGAGAACCAATCCAGGCGAAGCAAGAGTGGTAGCCAACTCAATAATGGCACATGCAAAAGCCAAGGCCGGTTTGACATTGGGTGTAGTGGCGTTCTCTACGGCGCAAAGAGATTGTATTCTATTAGAACTTGAACGCATGCGACGGGAAGATCCCAGTTGTGAAGAATTTTTCTCTTCAGGTCATCTGGAGGCATTCTTTGTCAAGAATCTCGAAAATGTGCAAGGGGATGAGCGCGATGTGATTTATATTAGTATTGGTTACGGATTAACTGCTGAAAAAAGATTGTCTTCGAGTTTTGGTCCGGTGAATAGGGAAGGAGGAGAACGAAGATTAAATGTTCTAATTACCAGAGCAAGATTGGCTATGGAGGTTTTCTGTAATTTTACTGCAAGTGATCTAAATACATCAGATAGTTCACCTGTGGGCGTGAAAGCCTTAAAAAGCTTTTTGCAATATGCAGAAAATGGTCACCTGGAAAATAGGTTTGAAACTGGTAAAGATACAGACTCGCCTTTTGAGGATCATGTGATTTCAGCTATAAGAAATATGGGGTACGAAGTTGAGCCTCAGGTTGGCTCTGCAGGATTCTTTATAGATATAGCTGTTAAAGACCCTCAGAAGCCTGGAAAATACATATTGGCAGTAGAATGCGATGGTGCCAGATATCATAGTTCCGTAAGTGCTCGTGATAGAGACAGGTTAAGGCAAACTGTCTTGGAAGGAATGGGTTGGGATTTCCATCGTATTTGGGGTACCGATTGGT
>JBFGDP010000420.1:0-1652 GCA_041580575.1 Christiangramia sp. | reverse complement strand
TGTAATTTGCTGCTAAAACAGCTGCTTCTTCCGATAACTTTACGATATGTAAACTAAAATTATTAAGTTGATTTTTCTTCAGAATTTCAATTGTTCACAAAATAAGTATTTTGCGAACAATAAAAATGGGTAGTAACATCTGAAATTGCTTTTGAAGAGTTTTGCATATTTTGGATTTAACGAATTTTATGCTTAAAAACCTTTTCAATTAAGTACTTTATTTTAAAGTAATATTTCCCCCTTAGAATTTGAAATTTAGAAGAAAAGAAAAACCATGGGTGAGTTCTTTTATAGTTTCCCTCAACCATGGTTTACTTACCTGCTATTTTATTTTTTATCAAGAAACATGTTTCTTACTATACTGAAGTCATGCTTTAATTCTATTTCTTTGATATCCCATTTTTCTTTCCGTATTCTTTTAACGATCATTTCTAGTGCTTCTGAGAAGTAAAACATGATGAATTCTCGTAATTCTTCATCAGATTTGTGCCTCCATTTTTCAGGTGGCATGCCGATTTCCAAAGCGATATATTTTTTTTTCTTACTTAACCGCATATTTTTGCAACCTTCAAAATCAATGCTCCATATTTCTCCCCCCACCCTAAGAGTGAGAGCAATCTCTTCAAGTTGAGGACAATATACATTGTTACAGTACATATCTAGCAACCTACTTAACTCATTTAGATGAGGATTTAAGACTGCTGCTGAAATAGGGTCGCCTAATTCTGCACCCATTGTTAAATAATAATCTTGTTTATCATTCATTTTTATCACTTCCTTTTCCTTTTTCCTGCCCATCTCTCCCTGTTTTCAGGGCCCGGATACCTTTCAACTAATTTTCTCTCAAGCTTAACCATTTTATTCCTCGGCCCACGTTTCATTGGTATAACTCGTCCCCCGTTTCTCTGTTTTTTCGTATACCTTTTATTAGGATCTATATGTTTAGTAATTCCCCACTTAAGAAAACTTCCATGGCGATCAACTTTCTTGTATAAAGTGGCTGGTCTACCATCTACTTTATTTGCATGCGCCCCCAATATTCTTCCAGCTTTTTTTAAATGTCCTACTCTTGCAAAGCTACTGCCGGACGCCCAAGCAACTGAACCGGCTAAAGCCCAACCTCGTTTGCCTTGAGCTCTTCCAGATTTATAAGCTTTATATCCATCGTAAGCTGCAAATCCTGCATTGACGGCCAGCCAGAAATAATTGCCATCTGGATCTGTATACATGACCGGATTGCTGCTGGCATAAGTATACCCATTCTGCGTTTTTGGATCGTCAGTATCCCCACCTTCTGGATCCACCGAGAGGAAGATACCTTCTGTCGGCTGATAATACCGCGCAATCAGGTAGTACAGCTTGGTATCATCGTCGTACCGGTACCCTTTGTAACGGATTGGATTAACTGCGGCCATCGAACCGCTCTGCGACACGATATTGCCCCATGCATCATAGCTGTAAGTTGCCACAACGGTACCCGAAGCATTTGTCAGACCGGTGATTTCTTTTAACATGTTGTACGTATAGAAATAATTCTGGCCGCCTTTGGACATGACCAATGGATATCCTTCCGGATCATAGAGATATTCCGCCGTGATGGTTCCAGCAGCATCGGTTTCAAATAGCACGTTGATGCCTTCTCCGTAATGGTA
>JBFGDP010000419.1:0-1667 GCA_041580575.1 Christiangramia sp. | reverse complement strand
GTCTTGATCTTTTTATAGCATCATTCAAAGCATAATATCTTGGCTTTTCGGTCATGTATTCTTCAGAAATATGCCTTAGACGCAGGGTAGGTAATATGCCGGTTAAAATGATACGGGAATCTCGCTTATTTGCAATTGCTTCAGCTTTATTTAAATAAGAATTCAGCGTTTTATGAAGCCTGGAAAAACAATCCGATTTCAGTTCTAATGGGTCAAGATTCAGTTCCAGGTTATATCGTCCAATTTCGGTCGTGAAATGATCATCATCAAGATCTTTAAGTATATCCAGTGAATTGTTCACCGGTAAGAAGTAATTATTTATTAGGCAAAATTCCTGTTCTGCTCCAATTCTCAACGGTGATTTCTCTATGAGATCATTTTCAATTAAATGATCTAAAGCCTGCAGATCTTTTATGAGATGATTTACAAAGCTGGCTCTATCCTTTTTTCTGTTTATAACAGAAACTTCTAAATTTCCCATATTCTTAAAATGAATACACAATTAATTGAAATCCAATAAATAATACTATGATCACTGTCATATTTCAATTATTTTAATTAATTGGGGAATTGCTACTTTTACCGCATGTTAAGCAAGATGGACCAACGATTTGGAAAGAAAGACCGATTAAAAAGCAAAAAACTTATAGATAAGTTATTTGTCGAAGGAAAAAGTATAAAATCCTATCCATTAAAATTGGTGTATTACTCTATGGAAGAGGTTGAAGGACCTGTGCTTAAAACTGGGGTCTCAGTACCCAAGAAACTGGTAAAAACCGCTGTGAAACGCAATAGAATTAAGCGGCTTATGCGAGAAGTTTTCAGAAAAAATAAGTATCTTGTTACCAGTGATTTATCCTCTTCTCATGCATTTATGTTTATCTATATCTCCCGCGAAGAAATACCTTATGAGAAATTAGAAGCAAGCATGATCAAAATACTGAAGAATTTCAGTGAAAAAAATTAAGGTTATGAAAAAACCCTTCCGCAAAATTTTAGTACTTCCTGTTGTATTAATAGTAATTTTTCTAGGTACCGTAAGTTTCAAATCAGACTTTTTCGAGATCGCCAAACAAATAGAAATTTTTACCACCCTATTTAAGGAGATCAATATGAACTATGTTGATGAAACCAATCCTGCGGCACTTATGGATACTGCCATAAAATCTATGCTTACAGATCTTGATCCCTATACGAATTACTGGAATGAGCAGGACGTAGAGGCAGCAAGGATCAATAGCGCCGGAGAATATACCGGTATCGGGGCACTGGTTAAACCCGGGGCTACATCTATAACGGTTATAGAAGCATACAAAGATTATCCAGCAGATAAAGCAGGTTTAAAGGCCGGTGATGAAATAATAAAGATTGGGAATATCAATGTGGCCGATTTTAAGGAAGATGCAGGAGAATTGCTTAATGGAGCTCCAGATAGTGATATTAGTATCACTTTTATAAGGCAGGGAGAAACCAGGACTACATCGCTTAAGAGAAGTGCTGTAGATCTCAAAGCGGTACCATTTTATAAATTGCTGGATGATAATTCAGGTTATATAGTGCTTTCAAGATTCAATGCCAAAGCTTCTTCTGAAGTAGGAAGAGCTTTAAAGGACCTTAAAAATAAAGGTGCAGATAAGATCATATTAGACCTTAGAGGGAATCCCGGT
>JBFGDP010000418.1:0-1699 GCA_041580575.1 Christiangramia sp. | reverse complement strand
CTGGTGCTGGTCATATTTAGTAAAGAGGAGCATATCAATGCTCCAAATATTCCTTTGGGAAACACCCTTTTTATCATCAACGCATTCTCCTATGGACTTTACCTTATTTTAGTGAAGCCGCTCACCAAAAAATATCACTCCATTACATTAATGAAATGGCTTTTTTTGATCGCAGTTTTTATCAACCTGCCAATAACCCTAAATGAATTTACCGCGGTAGAATGGAGTAGTCTCCCTTTTGATGCTATCTGGAAGATGACCTTCGTAGTAATTGGCACCACCTTTATGACCTATTTGCTGAATATTTATGCCCTAAAACAACTTTCTCCCAGTACTATAAGTGCGTTTATTTACCTGCAGCCACTTATTGCCATAAGTTTTGCAATTGCGGTAGGAGCAGATGCACTTACCATGGTCAAGGGAATTGCTGCAGCCCTGGTATTTATTGGTGTCTATATGGTTAGTATTAAGAAGACAAAAGTGAAATCTTAATTTAAGAACTTCAGTAAGAAAGTATTCCCCCTTCGCTCCAGGCAATTAGGCCAATGCTCACTATGATTACTGCTAAACCCACCACTATAACCCCAATTGTTGCAAGGGTAGAAGTAGATTTATTCCTAACCTGGATCTTATCTATCTCCAATGATTGCAAACTGAAGCGATAAAACTTTCCATCTTCCCGACCAATAATGTCTAATTTCTGTAGTTTCTTTGAAGTTGACGATCTCTCTTTGGTATATCCGTAGAACCCTTCATTTTTACTTTCTATACGTCTAAAGGGAAGTTTCTCTCCCCGGGCAACTACCCGAACCTTTTGGTCGGTTTGAGCAGCCTGTTCCAGACTGATGCTTTGAGACCTGTAAACATTACAACTCTGGAGAAAAATTAAAAATGAAAGAATTTGCGCGATGTACCTGAAGAAATTTTTGAAACATTTCATAACCCTGAATTTTGCATTCCTGGGATTAGCTCATAAAATCAGGGGTCTCAATGTCTTAAAGTTACAGCTTATTAAAACAGCATTTTCAAAAATGTGTTTTTTTTTGAAAAACTATTGAACCTGTTGTTTCACAGGTTTCTATGGTTTTGCACTTTCTAATTGTGAAATTAAAGATTCTCCAGTTGTTCAGGACTTATATTTTGCGGCCTTTTGCCGAATTTACGTGTGTCTTCTTTTGTTAAAAATCTGAAATCCTGAGATCTTAAACTATCATCCAGTTTATTGATAAGCTCTTGCGGTAAGGTGGTAAGTTTTCTTTCCTCAAGGTCTATCCAGGACCCCATCATCTCACAGCTCGCACAATGATTACCATTATGGTCGTAAATATTATGAGTGAATTCAAAATACATCCCATTCTCAGAAAGACCACTCAGTTCCAGCGTTACGGTAACCGGTTCACCGGCGAAGATCTCCTTAAAATAATATACATGTTCGTAAAAAACGATCGGGCCCAGGTTATAATGAGACAACTGTTTCTGGCCAAAGCCATTTTCGGTTAAAAATCCCATCCTGGTATGGCTCATAAAGTTGATATAAGCAGAATTGGCCAGATGCCTGTTGGCGTCCAGATCACTCCATCGTATTTCGAATTTTTTACTGTACATTTTCTTGAATTTATTTCAAAACTACCAATAAATATTATGCATGCATAGGCTATTTTACCTAAGTTTATATTAAAATTATTCAGATGCCGGTGGT
>JBFGDP010000417.1:0-1706 GCA_041580575.1 Christiangramia sp. | reverse complement strand
CCTGGAATCTTTTTATGGCCAATCAAGAAATAAAGGATGGTTTAACCAGGCTTGGATTTAGTTATTAAGCCAGATCATCCAAACAACCTAAAAAATTAAAATGATCAAAAAATATTATCTGCTCATCCTAATACTAATTCTTGGCATTGCTTCATGTAAGAATGATCCTAAAGCAAGGGAGGTTGCTATTTCTGCCGGCAATACTTCCTTTGAAAATCTATCAGAAGAAGCGCTCCTGGACACCGTTCAAAAGCAAACCCTTAAATATTTCTGGGATTATGCTGAACCAAATAGTGGGATGGCGCGTGAAAGATTTCATCCTGATGGCGATTATCCAAAAAATGACGCCCATGTGGTAACCACCGGGGGTACCGGTTTCGGATTAATGGCTATAGTTGCAGGAGTGGAGAGAGGGTTTATTCCAAGAGATTCTGCTATAGCCAGACTTGATAAGATCGCAGACTTCCTTGCTAAAGCCCCAAGATTTCATGGAGCCTGGTCCCACTGGCTCAATGGAGAAACCGGCGAAGTCCAGGCGTTTGGTGAAAAGGACAATGGAGGAGACATTGTGGAAACTTCCTTTTTAGCCCAGGGTTTTCTTGTAGTAAGAGAATACCTTAAAAATGGTTCAGAAAAAGAAAAAGCCGTGGCTAAAAAATATGATGAGCTTTGGAATGGCATCGAATGGAATTGGTACACCAACAACAAAGATGGAATTTACTGGCACTGGTCTCCAGTCTATGAATGGGAAATGGATTTTATGATAGAGGGTTATAACGAATGCCTTATCACTTATGTGATGGCAGCGTCTTCTCCAGACCATGCCATAGACGCGAAAGCCTATCATGATGGCTGGGCCAGAAGCGGAAATATTACTATAGATAAGGAAGCTTACGGTTTGCCTTTAATATTAAAGCATAATACCCGTGGAGATAAAGGCGGACCTTTATTCTGGGCACATTACTCATATCTGGGACTTAATCCTAAAGGACTTTCAGATAAATATGCGAATTACTGGGATCTAAATGTAAACCACAGCCTTATCAATTATAAGTATGCTCAGGAAAATCCAAAGAATTTCAATACTTATGGACCAAATTCTTGGGGGTTAACTGCCAGTTATACCAAAAATAAAGATGGTGGAATAGGTTATAATGCACATTCGCCAGATAGCGATAAGGGAGTGGTATCTCCTACGGCTGCTATCAGCTCAATTCCATATACCCCAGAAAAGTCTATGGCCGCGATGCGATATTTCTTTACAGATCTTAATGATCTACTTTGGGGACCTGCAGGTTTTTACGACGCATTTAGTCTGGAAGGTGAACCATGGGTGGCAGACAAGTACCTGGCCATAGATCAAGGGCCTATGGTAGTGATGATAGAGAATTACCGATCTGGCCTAATCTGGGATCTTTTTATGGGAGCTCCTGAGGTACAAAATGGACTGAAAAAACTAGGTTTTACTTATGAAAAATAGGTTGAAATATTTGCTGATCGCTTTAGCTGTGATTCTATTTTTGATGCCTTTCGGTATTAATGCACAGAATAAAGAAGATTTTAATAGAGAAAAATTTATTCTCAATAATGACACCCTTCATTACAGGATTCTTTTTCCTGATAATTTTTCTAGCGAACAGAAATACCCGGTAGTTCTGGTATTACATGGTGCCGGTGAAAGAGGGGATGATAACGAGGCGCAACTG
>JBFGDP010000416.1:0-1709 GCA_041580575.1 Christiangramia sp. | reverse complement strand
CGCAGGGGTAGCAATGCCTATAACGAAAAACTCGCTGAACGCAGGGCCAAAGCTACCTATGATTACCTGGTAGCCAACGGAATTGCACCAGAAAGAATCGCCGCATATCAGGGCTATGGCGAAACCCAGCCGGCCATCCCATGCGACCGCTGCTCAGAAAAAGACCACCAGTTAAACCGAAGATCCAAGTTTAGTGTCGTGAAAATGCAATAAATCACCCAACAAGGAAGGTGCTGCTATTAGATTTATCCCCCGGATATATTATATCTAATATATGCACACTGGTAGTAGCTCCTTTCAGATTTTAAGTAGGTTTGATTCCCCACAAATCAAACTGTAAAGAAAAAGGTTCAGCCTCTAGCCTGAACCTTTTTTGATTTATTTACGTAAGTATTAGCAGTTACGCGTTCTTTTTAATCCAATCGAGCTTTAACATTTTCTGGCATAGTTCCTGAATTATTTAAAGAAAAAATTGGAAAGAACACATCATTCTAAAAAAATTGCTAATGAAACTGAATAAATTATTGCTTACAGCTCTTCTTTTTACCGTCTTGACGGCATGTACTAAAGATGAAGCTGATCTAAGAGCTGAAACAGACCCAACTACAAATTTTCAAAATCCTAATAATTCCGCAGCTAATACCGGGCTGGAAATAGAAAGTTTTATCTACAATGGACTCAACGATATCTATTTGTATAAAGCAGATATACCGGAATTAGCCGATAATTATTTTGAATCATCAAATGATAAACTGGATTTTCTCGTCAAAGCCTCATCACCCGAAGATCTTTTCGAAAAACTCACTTCTGCTGCTGACAGGTTTAGTTTCATTACAGATGATTATAAAAGCCTGGAAGACCGCTTTAACGGAGTTAGTGGCGCTACAGGTATAAAATTCGGGATCGGCAGAATTTCAGGTACCAATAATGTTTTTGGAATTATTAGATATGTACTACCAGGAACTTCTGCCGAAGCTTCCGGGCTAAAAAGAGGAGATATCTTTACCGAAGTAGACGGGCAAAAACTTACTGCTTCCAATTTCGCTTCCCTAATCGACAGGTCTGAATTTGCTATAAATGTAGGCTATGTTGAAAATAATCAGATAGTGATAACAGAGAAGGAGGTGAATTTGAGCGATGATAGTTATACCGAAAACCCAATATACATAGCTAAAGTTCTCGAAATTGAAAATAGGAGAATAGGTTACCTCATGTACAACAGTTTTATTGGCAGCTTTGATGATGAATTGAACCACGTGTTCGGAGATTTTAAAGCAAAGGGAGTTACAGATCTCATCCTGGATCTAAGATATAATGGAGGTGGCTCGGTTAGATCTGCGACCGACCTGGCCAGTATGATCACAGGTCAGTTTAAGGGACAGGTGTTCATAAAAGAAGTATGGAATGATAAATATCAAAGCTTTTATGAAAATCAAAACCCTGAAGCTTTACTTAACAGATTTGACGATAAAATAAGGACCGGGGAAAATATAAATAGCCTGAACCTTTCTGAGATCTATATTTTAACATCTCCTTCAAGTGCCTCTGCCAGTGAATTGATAATTAATGGACTTGATCCTTATATCAATGTAGTTCAGGTAGGAGGACAAACTGTTGGTAAATTCCAGGCTTCTGTTACTTTATACGATAGTGAAGACTTTGGAAAACAAGGAGCCAGTGAGGATCATACTTATGCCATGCAGCCTCTT
>JBFGDP010000415.1:0-1714 GCA_041580575.1 Christiangramia sp. | reverse complement strand
TTTACGACCGTTTTAAACTGATCTAATTGAGACATGAAAATAATTATGGCCAACCCGTTCACAAATCCAAACATTACCGGGTGAGGTACTAATCGAATAAATTTCCCTAGTTTAAAAACTCCGATGATTATCTGAATTACCCCTGCCAAGGCAACTGCTGCAAGTACATATTCCAGCCCATTGGATTTCATTAAGGCAATTAGGACTATAACTGTCGCCCCGGCACCACCAGAGATCATTCCCGGTCTACCCCCAAAGATTGCTGTTACCAGACCCATTATAAATGAAGCGTATAATCCCATTAAAGGTGGGAAGCCGGCTAATATTGCAAAAGAAAGAGATTCCGGAATCATGGTCATCGCCACGGTTAATCCGGCCAGTACTTCTGTTTTGTAATTAACCTGTTGCTTGAAGTCGAATAGATTCAGAACTTTTTTCATAATCGGGCTTTTTCGGCTTATTTTTAAGAAGCGGCAAAAATAGTCATTAAAAACAGAAGTACAACCCTTTAAAATTGGAGATCCGTATTATTATTAAATTGTGATTTTCAATGAGTTATATTGAGAAATTAGATGCTTTCTTTACATAAAATGAAGATTTTTCAAGTTGTTGAGGCTCAATTGTTAGAAATTCGATAAAGATTAGGTAGCAGAAAGCAAATGAAATACCTTTGCAAAAATTTTTGTTATGGCACATAAGGCCGGATTTGTAAATATTATTGGTAATCCCAACGTGGGAAAATCAACCTTAATGAATGCTTTTGTAGGAGAGAAACTATCTATTATTACCTCAAAGGCTCAAACCACCCGTCACAGGATTCTGGGTATCGTAAACGGGGAAGACTTCCAGGTGATCTTAAGTGATACTCCGGGGATCATTAAACCGGCTTATGAATTACAGGCTTCGATGATGGATTTCGTTAAATCTGCTTTCGAAGATGCCGATGTGCTTATTTATATTGTAGAAATTGGAGAGCAGGGATTAAAGGATGAAGCTTTTTTTAATAAGATCGCTCATTCTGAGGTGCCGGTCCTTTTGTTGCTGAATAAAATAGATAAATCAAATCAAGAACAACTCGAAGAACAGGTTAAATACTGGTCTGAAAAAGTGCCTACCGCAGAGATCCATCCGGTTTCGGCCTTAGAAGGCTTCAATGTGTCTGAGGTGTTTAACAGGATTATAGAATTATTGCCGGAATCACCGGCATTCTACCCAAAGGACACCCTTACCGATAAACCTGAGCGATTCTTCGTGAATGAGATAATTCGTGAAAAAATTCTTATTCATTATAAAAAGGAGATCCCATATAGTGTAGAGATCGAAACCAGTGAATTCTTCGAAGAGGAAGACATCATCAGGATGCGTAGTGTGATCATGGTGGAGCGTGAAACTCAGAAAGGTATCATTATTGGTCATAAAGGTGCAGCCTTAAAAAGAGTGGGGGTAGAAGCCAGAAAAGACCTGGAGAAATTCTTCGGAAAACAGGTGCACCTGGAACTCTATGTTAAAGTGAACAAGAATTGGCGAAACGATAGCAGGCAGCTTCGAAGGTTCGGATACAACGATAAAAAGTAAACTTTTCAGCATAATACAGGGAAATTTTGATTTGGTATAAAACCATTAATTTTATCCCCTGAAATTAAATTATAGTTATGGGCAATATTGTCGCTATTGTGGGTAGACCTAATGTAGGTAAATCAACCTTTTTTAACCG
>JBFGDP010000414.1:0-1745 GCA_041580575.1 Christiangramia sp. | reverse complement strand
TGTGGCGATGAACAAAAACGGAGAAATCGGGTCATACTGTATTCATAAAGGATTTAGTTTTGCGAAATTTTACAAAGGAGAGAGTTCAGATAATCCGAGCCCTTCGTATTTAGAGTAAATCCTTGCAGGTTTCTGATAAAATTAAATGAATTAAAATCAGATGGAAGTTTTAGAAAAAGATCAATATTACCACATCTTCAACCGGGGAAATAATCGCGAAAACATCTTCCGGAATGATGATAACCGGGAATATTTTTAAAACTTTACCATAAACACCTTTCTAATTCTGTCACTGCGTTTGCATATTGCCTCCTCAGTAATCATTTTCATCTTGCTATAAGAGTAGAAAAAGAGAATAGAGAAGTTACTCAGTCCTTTTCTAATTTTTTCAATGCTTATGTTAAAGCATATAACAAAGCCAACAATAGAACAGGAAGTTTATTTCAAAGAAACTTCCGACGAATAAATTTAAAAACTGAACCGTATCTGAAAAATTTGATTCTATATATTCATTTTAATCCACAAATACATTTTGGAATCGGATACAAAAATTGCCCATTCTCATCTTATCAGACTATAACCCAGGGAAACAAAAACATAATAAATATTGAAGAGACCAATGATTTATTCGAAAATATTAAAAACCTGAAAACATTACATGAACAGCAGAATTTCACGCTGGAAGAAAAATTCAGGTTAGAATAAATAATTCTTCACAATACCTACAAGGTTTCAAAGAGCATTCAGGGTTATAAATTTTCCTGTTCATAAGGAAGAATGAGTTAATCTTTGTAGTTTTGAAATATTCTCAATTATACCTTTAAACATTTCAGATGGCCGATCAAAAACGCCTTTTTTTACTTGACGCATACGCTTTAATTTTCCGTGGTTATTACGCATTTATCAAGAATCCCCGGATCAACTCCAAAGGATTCAACACCTCGGCAATCATGGGTTTTACAAATTCACTTTTTGATGTAATTCGAAGAGAAAAACCAGATCACCTGGCGGTATGTTTTGACAAGGATGGAAGCAAGGAAAGGACCGAAATGTTCGCTGAATATAAGGCTAACAGGGATGAAACTCCGGAACCTATCAGGGAAGCGATTCCTATTATCCAGGATATTTTAAAAGCCATGCATATCCCGGTAGTAGAATGTGCCGGAATGGAAGCAGATGATATAATCGGTACACTGGCCAAACAAGCCGAAAAAGAGAATTATAAGGTATATATGGTCACGCCAGATAAGGATTTCGCCCAGCTGGTTTCTGAAAATATCTTTATGTACCGTCCTGCCAGAATGGGTAACGGAATCGAGATCTGGGGAATTCCTGAAGTTCAGAAGAAATTTGAAGTAGAAAGACCGGAGCAGGTAATAGATTTCCTGGGGATGATGGGAGATTCAGTAGACAACATCCCGGGACTTCCGGGAGTTGGAGAAAAGACCGCCAAAAAGTTCATCAAGCAATATGGCAGTATGGAAGGCCTTCTGGAAAATACAGATGATCTAAAGGGGAAGATGAAAGAAAAGGTACGTGATAATGCCGAACTAGGAAGACTTTCAAAAAAACTTGCTACCATTTTTACCGATTGTGATGTAACCTTTCATGCTGAAGATTATGAGCTTTCCAGGCCCGATGGAGAAAAGGTGCAGGAAATATTTGAAGAGCTGGAATTCAGAAGACTTAAGGACCAGTTCATAAAATTGTTCAGTGGCGAAGAAGAAGCTCCGCAAACCCAGGTA
>JBFGDP010000413.1:0-1754 GCA_041580575.1 Christiangramia sp. | reverse complement strand
TTAGTGATTTCAATTCAACAAATAAGCCTTAATTTTTTCTATTCGATATAAAATTTAAGGTAAGACATCAGCTTATTTTCAAACCGATTGAATTTTAGCTATTGTTGAACCCTGAAAGGAACCTGAGACTGGGCCCAATTAATTGCAATCGTCCTTTTACATTGGAGGTTTTCTAAATTCAGGTTTTTAGAGTTTATAAAACCAACACTAATAGATGAAAAAGCCATGCATCTCTACAAGGCTTCTATTTACCTGTGGTCCCACCTGGGCTTCCTTCGACTCCGCTCAGGATAAACTTCTCCCCCCTTTAAATAGAATAAAAAAACCTGCTTAAAAAAGCAGGTTTTTCTTCGTGGTCCCACCTGGGCTCGAACCAGGGACCACCTGATTATGAGTCAGGTGCTCTAACCAACTGAGCTATGGGACCGGATACGTATTGGTATCGCGAGCGCAAATTTAGATAATTGCAACTTATGCACCAAACAAAAATATTCCTATTTTTCCTGACATAGCTCCACCAGCACGCCATTAGCATCTTTTGGATGCATAAACGCAACGATCTTATTATCGGCTCCGGGTTTAGGTTGTTCATTGAGCAACCTAAATCCCTCTCCTTTAAGTCGTTCTATTTCAGCTCTAATATCATCTACATAAAAGGCCATATGGTGTATCCCTTCTCCCCTCTTTTCAATAAATTTCGCCACCGGACTATCAGCTCGCGTAGCTGCCAGCAATTCTATCTTGCTTTCCCCTATTTTAAAAAAGGAGGTCATCACGCCTTCGCTCTCCACGGTTTCAATCTTATAATGCTCTGCTCCCAGCACAGCTTTGTAGGTTCTGTTCGCAGCCTCCAGATCTTTTACGGCAATTCCTATATGTTCTATTCTTCTCATGAATTCTTAATTTAGTGAAACAAATATCAATAAATAATGATATATGTTTCAAATTCATTTATATGAAGATAAATGACAGTTAAAAATTTTACTTTTGTAGCATGGAAGAAACAAACAGACAAAAAAAGATAGGTGGATTATTGCAGAAGGATCTGGCAGATGTCTTACAGAATTCATTAAGAGAAAGCGGCAGAACGGGAATTCTTGTTTCTGTCTCTAAGGTTAGGGTTACTACAGACCTTTCTATAGCAAAAGCATATGTGAGCATTTTCCCGTCTAAACACCAGGAAGAGGTGATCGAGGAGATCAATGAGCACAAATCCCAGATCAAACATGAGATCGCACAGCGCACCAGGCATCAGCTTAGAAAGATGCCAGATCTTAGCTTCTACATAGATGATTCCCTGGAATATATAGATGGTATCGAAAAGTCTATCAAAGGCAAAGAAGATCCTGTTGCTAATCCCGATCTTTTAGACAAGAGGAAAAAATCTTAATTTGAAGTTCCCGCTCTATATCGCCAAAAGGTATTTATTTACCAAAAGCAAAAGCAATGCGATCAATATCATCACTATCATTGCTGCGATTGGAGTGTTCGCCGGTGCTTTTTCTTTATTTATTGTATTAAGCGGATTCTCAGGCCTGAGAGATTTCAGTCTTTCTTTTTCGAATGAATTTGACCCCGATCTTAAGGCCATTCCCGCCCAGGGAAAAGTGCTTCAGATTTCTGAAAACCAATTGACCAGAATTGAAGAAATTCCGGAGATCCTTGAATATAGCAAGATCGCTGAAGAGCGGGTCATTTTAAGCTATAAATCCAAGACCAATCCAGCCTACATTAAAGGTGTGGATGAAAATTAC
>JBFGDP010000412.1:0-1764 GCA_041580575.1 Christiangramia sp. | reverse complement strand
TATTAATTCATGGGGGCCTCTTATCCTGGGGCACGCCCACAAACCGGTAATCGATGCTGTAATAGAGAAGGCGAAAAAGGGCACTTCCTTTGGAACTCCAACAGAAATAGAGACAAAGATCGCTGAGCTGGCCGTAAAAATGGTTCCGAATATCGATAAGATAAGAATGGTAAATTCAGGAACTGAAGCCTGTATGAGTGCCGTTCGCCTGGCTCGCGGTTTCACCGGAAAGGAAAAGATCATCAAATTCGCCGGCTGCTACCACGGGCATAGTGATTCTTTTCTAATCCAGGCCGGTAGTGGTGCCGTAACTTTTGGTACCCCAAATAGCCCGGGAGTTACCCAGGGAACCGCTAAGGATACCTTGCTTGCCAGGTATAACGATCTTGAAAATGTAAAGGATCTGGTAGAAGCGAATAAAGATGAGATCGCCTGTATTATTTTAGAACCTGTTGCGGGAAATATGGGTTGTATCCCACCTGCCAATGGCTTCCTGGAAGGATTGAGAAAGATCTGTGATGAAACAGGAATTTTACTGGTATTTGATGAGGTAATGACCGGTTTTAGACTGGCGGCCGGCGGAGTGCAGGAAAGAGCGGGAGTGAATGCAGATATTATTTGCTTCGGAAAAGTGATAGGCGGAGGATTACCGGTAGGAGCATTCGCAGCACGTAACGAGATCATGGATTATCTGGCACCTATGGGCCCGGTATATCAGGCCGGTACCCTGAGTGGGAACCCATTGGCTATGGCCGCAGGTTTGGCTATGCTTACTGAATTGGATTCTAAAAGAGAGATCTTTGAAAGTATCGATAAGAAAACGGAATACCTGCATGAAGGAATGGAAAAAGTTCTGTTGAAGAATAATATCGATTTTTCCATTAACAGGGAAGGTTCGATGATCTCGGTTCATTTTGGTAATGAACCGGTAATAGATTTTGACTCTGCAGCCAGATCTGCCAACCTTGGAATATTTAATAAATTTTTCCACGGGATGCTAAGAAACGGGATATATATTGCCCCGAGTGCTTATGAAACCTGGTTTATTAGTGATGCTCTTTCTTATGAAGATCTGGATAGAACGATAGAAGCGGTGGATAAGGTAACCCAGGAATTCTAAGACCTAAAGTTTGAAAAACTGGATCCGGGAAGCAGTAGTTTTCCGGATCTTTTATTTCAGAACTTTCTCTTCTTAAAGTAATACTGTTTGTCATCTTCAGTAATTTCCCTGATCACTTTGCAGGGGTTGCCGGCGGCGATCACATTAGAAGGAATATCTTTGGTGAGAACACTCCCGGAGCCTATAACGGTATTATTACCAATTTGCACCCCAGGATTAATGACGGTATTACCTCCAATCCAGACATTATTACCAATGCTTACAGGAATAGCATATTCCCAGCCTTCATTTCTTTTTACGGGATCTATAGGATGCCCTGCAGTAAAAATACTCACATTTGGACCCAGCATCACGTTATTTCCTATTTTTACTTCGGCGCAATCCAGGATGATGCAATTGTAATTGGAATAAAATTTATCTCCCAGGAAAATGTTGTAGCCATAATCACAGTAGAAGGGAGATTCTATATGAAGATTTTCAGTAAAGGAGCCAAGTAATTTTTGCAGGACTAGTTTTCGTTCTCCAGTGAATTCGGGAGATAGTGAATTTAATTCAAAACAAAGGCTCTGTGCCGCCAGCCTTTCCCTGCTAAGTATTTTATCAGATGCGATATATGGCTGTTGCGAAAGCATTTTTTGTTTTTC
>JBFGDP010000411.1:0-1769 GCA_041580575.1 Christiangramia sp. | reverse complement strand
TCCCTGGAATGATGGAAAGACAATCTGGTCATATTATTAATATTGGATCTACGGCCGGGAAAGAGGTTTACCCGAACGGAAATGTTTATTGTGCGAGCAAACATGCCGTAGATGCGATTAACCAGGGGATGAGAATAGATCTTAATGGAAATGGAATTCGCGTAGGCGCGGTCAACCCCGGACTCACCCAGACAGAGTTTAGTGATGTACGTTTTAAGGGAGATGCAGATAAGGCAGACAAAGTATACCAGGGATTTAAAGCATTACAACCCGAAGATATAGCAGATATTATCCATTTTGTGGTCACCAGACCTTATCATGTAAATATCGCAGATCTTACGGTTATGCCAACGGCACAGGCATCTAGTACGATTGTAAACAAAAAGCAAACAGCTTAAAGCCGTAAGCTTAAAGCTATAAACCATGATCAACAAACGCCTACTTATAAAAAACCTGCTTGCTCACAATGATGAGAACAGCTTTTATGACAAAAAGCGACAGTTGAATATAGGCGAAAAAGAAGGTAAGGCGAAATTCCTGAAGCATATCTGCGCCTTATCTAATTCTAATCCCGAGAACAACTCTTATATAGTGATTGGGGTAGAAGACGAAGACAGCAGCATTGTAGGTATCGATTTTTTTGATGACAGCAAGATCCAGAATCTTGTAAATGCCTACCTCAGTAATCCTCCCATAATATCTTACGAAAACATTCCTTTTCCCCATCTTCCAGACCACCTGGTGGTGGGACTGGTGACCATCAGGCCAAATCATGGTAAGATCTGCTCATTTAGAAAGAACATCTGGAAATACTACGGCGGATCGGTTTTTTTGAGGGATGGCAGCATAAGCATGCCTAAAGTTTTTGATATAGAGATCAAGGATGTGAATTCGGCCATCGTTGCTTCTATCGAAAACCACTCTCATAATAACCTCGAGTATACTTTAGATGGTGTTTTCGATTTCATGAGAAAAAGAAAGGACTATAATCCTGCTTACAGGGTGTTTAAGGAATATTTCGTGGTTTGTTGGGCCGGGAAAGAAAAGAAGATCAGGAATGAAACTTATTTTTCCAGGGTAGATATCGAACTTATCAACGAACAGGTTAAATTATTCTATTCAGATCTTGATGAAGTCAGCATCGTGGAAGACAAAGATCAGTTCAAGATCACCGAGTATGTCCATTTAGGTTTACATGACCAATTCCAGTATTATCCGCTGGAAGAGGTGGTAATCAGGTTCAGGGATAATGGCACCTATGATATAGATAGTAAACTTTTGTTCGTTCCGCCAAAATTCAATAAAAAAACACTATATCATATTTACAATACCAACAAGGCACTGATAGAAAAACTCAGGAAAGGTTTTGTGCTAAATACTGCGGAAAAGAAGGATATCAGGAATCTACCCTCCACTTATTTGTTATGTTATTTAAATAATTTTACCGAAGCTTTAACCAAGCTTGAAGAAGCCAAACCTTATCTTAAGGCCTACAGCAAGGAAGTATATCAATCCTACAAAGATAGTATGCGAATTTTAAGAAAGGTGAAATACAATTAATATGTCAAGAAAACTGGTTTTTGGAGACCTGCATGGAGGATTAAAGGCTCTAATTCAATTACTGCAAAAAATAGACCTTAACCCAAAGGACGAACTAATTTTCCTTGGAGATTATGTAGATGGCTGGAGTGATTCTGCCAATACGGTTAGCTACCTCATCGATCTTGCCAAACAAAATTCCTGCATATTTGTGAGAGGAAATCATGATG
>JBFGDP010000410.1:0-1783 GCA_041580575.1 Christiangramia sp. | reverse complement strand
AGGATGCACCAATTTCAGACTCTTTATCTACGACCAGGAAATCCTTTCCCTGCTCTTTAAGATAGTAAGCCATGGCCAAACCGGCCTGGGCAGCACCAACTACAATAAAATCCAACATTCCTTTGATATTTTTTGCAAAAGTAAGGCTATTTAAAGGTTTCTGAAAATGGCTGGTTAAAAGAAGAAATCCTTATAACTCCAGAACTTATAAATGAACAGCAATAAGAATGCAAAGGCCACTACGAATTCCATAAAACTGGAAGCCAGTAAGCCAACAAACGAACCAAAGGCAGCTTTCCCGGCTGTTTTAGAATCACTTTTATTCAGGATCTCTCCAATAAATGCTCCAATAAATGGAAAGATTAGAATAGCAAACGGAATTGGCGCGAATATCCCCACGATCAAACCTATAGTAGCTCCTATCATCCCCTTCCTGCTACCTCCAAATCTTTTAGTCCCCATAGCCGGGATCACCAGGTTCAGGATATAGATCAATAAGGCAACGGTCAGGGTTATACTCAGAAACCAATAGTCTATCTCGATTCCCGGGATTAAGTAAAAGATAAGCAAGCCTACCCAGCTCAATGGAACTCCCGGCAACACCGGCAAAAAACTACCTAGCAACCCAAGTATTAAAAATAAACCAGCAACGATCAATAATATTATGTCCATTTTAAGTAGATTTTTAACGAAGATAGCTAAGTTATTATCATTTCGAATTTTTGAAATTCCATCATAACTGGCTGGGAGAATAATTCACTCATTTTCTCATTGATGCAGTTTTTTTTCCTAAGCTCCTATATTTCACTATTTTTGAAATCCGAAAGCAGTTCGCCAATGAAAAAAGTTTTACTTTTTGTATTTACTTTAATACTTACCTCCTGCAATTTTGAAACTAAAAAGATCTCTGCAGAAGATGTTTTTAAGGAGGAATCGCGATCATTGAATTGGAAAGAAGTAGATGAATATCCTGCGTTCGAAAACTGCCAGCAAAAATCAGGGCTTAAGGCTGCAAAAATTTGTTTTGAGCGCCAGGTAGCTACAACAATTTATTCCTTTCTGGCCAGTCAGCAACCCGTCGTTACCGAAAGCATTAATGATACTATCATTCTACACCTCGAGATCACCAAAGAGGGTAGACCTCATATAGATTCAGTTCTAATAGATTCCACCGTAACCAGGCAGCTTCCTGAAATAGAGCAATGGTTAAGACAAAGCATAGATTCACTTCCAAAGATCTATCCTGCCAGTAAACGCGGCATCCCGGTTTCAACCATGTTTAAAATGCCCGTAGTAGTAAAAGCTGAATAAACCGAAGTTGGAATTTAGCAGGACGAAGTTGGAATATAAAGAGATTTTGGAAACGTCACCCTGAACTTGTTTCAGGGTCTCAAAAAGATGCTGAAACAAGTTCAGCATGACGAAGTCCCAACTATTGGATTTTTTCATTTCGAACAAAGTGAGAATTCTCATTCTCAATTCTGAATGTTACTCCCTATCACAGCGTTCCATTTTCTAACGGTCCATTCCCTGATCAAACCGTTTTTTACATAAGGATCATTCTTGGCGAAAGCAGTTGCTGTTTGTTCATTTTCTCCACGGAAGATCAGGAATGCCTCATCTGCCGGTTCGTCGAGTGCTCCACCCAGAACGAGCTGACCTTTTTCCGAAGCTTCTTTGGCCATCCCAAGATGTTCTGCCCTATACTGGCCCCGATCCTGAAGGTAATTGTCTGCCAGTTTGTAATTAAGTATGTAATAATTCATAATTAAAAATTTTAAGT
>JBFGDP010000409.1:0-1792 GCA_041580575.1 Christiangramia sp. | reverse complement strand
TTCGAATCCATGTCTTCCAAAGTAGCGCTGCTTAATCGAATTACCCACTATATAGTTAACCGAAAGGGGAAGCAGATGCGTCCCATGTTCGTATTTCTGGTAGCCAAGATGGTTTCCAATGGTAACGTGAACGAGAGAACCTATAGGGGGGCGTCGGTAATTGAGCTTATTCACACCGCAACTCTTGTACATGATGATGTCGTGGACGATTCGAACCGTAGAAGAGGCTTCTTTAGTATAAACGCTTTATGGAAAAACAAGATCGCGGTCCTGGTAGGCGATTACCTGCTGTCCAAAGGGCTTTTATTGTCTATAGATAATAACGATTTTGACCTTCTAAAGATCATATCGGTTGCGGTTAAAGAAATGAGTGAAGGAGAATTGCTACAGATTGAGAAAGCTCGAAGGTTGGATATTACCGAAGATATTTATTACGAAATAATCCGTCAAAAAACCGCTACACTTATTGCCGCCTGTTGCAGTCTTGGTGCAGCCTCAGTAAAACCAGAGGGTGATGAGGTCGCAAGAATGAGAAAGTTCGGGGAACTTATTGGTATGGCCTTTCAGATCAAGGATGATCTTTTTGATTATGGAACCGAAAAGATAGGCAAACCTACAGGGATAGATATTAAGGAGCAAAAGATGACCCTGCCTTTGATCTATACTCTTAATAAGGTTTCTAAAAAAGAAAGGGACTGGGTAATCAATTCTGTGAAGAATCATAATAAGGACCGGGCCAGGGTGAAGGAGGTCATTGAGTTTGTCCGAAATAATGGCGGACTAGATTACGCCGTAAAACGTATGAAAGAATTTCAGAAAGAGGCCTTACTTATTCTTGAAGAATATCCCAACTCTGAATATCGAGATAGCCTGGAGCTTATGGTAAATTACGTTATAGATCGTAAAAAATAAAAAAGCGAAGTTCCACTTCGCTTTGATTCTACCATGAAACCCTTGGTTAAGCAGCATCATCGGTTGCTTCTTCACCATTTACATCATCTGTTTCGTGGATCTCTTCGTCGATTTCCTGCTCTACCTTTTCAGCTCCTTCTTTAATTTTTTCTCCGGCTTTTTTGGCTCCGGCCTCGATGTCTTCACCAATAGCTTCTACAGCTTCCTCAGTTTTTTGCTGAGTGGTTTCTCGGCACGAGTATATAGAAAGGCTGAAAGTCACAGCCATAATCAGCAATACTGCTCTTTTCATTTTATAAAATTTAGGGTTAACTAAAAAAAGCCATTCAAAAATGAATGGCTTTTATTTATAAAGAAAGGAGATGATTACATGTTATCATCTTCGTTCATTTCCTCTTCTACTTCTTGCTCCATTTCAGCTTCAGCGTTCTCAGCAGCGTTTTCTACGTCCTGGCCAGCTTCTTCTATTTCATTTCCTGCTTCTTCAGCAGCGTTTTCCATATCCTCACCCATAGATTCTACAGCATCTTCGGTTTTTTCTTCAGTTGTTTCTCTACAAGAGTAGATAGAAAGAGACATTGTTGCAACAGCAAATAGTACGAATAATTTTTTCATTGTAAAATTGTTTAATTAGTTGAAGCGCCAAAGTTAAACAATTTTTAATTATGTAAAAACAGTCTTTTCACTTAAATATTTCCAATAACGCTTAGGGACATGTTGCACATGAAGCCGCATGTTTACACGGCTCTTGATATTCGTAGAATCAAAATATTCCTTCCATAATTTCTGAAAATAGATTTCTCCCGGATCAAAATATTCCAGATTTCCGCCAGAAATACCTATATCCTCAGGTAACTCCATCGATACATATTCAGTCTTA
>JBFGDP010000408.1:0-1794 GCA_041580575.1 Christiangramia sp. | reverse complement strand
TAAAGAAAAGGCCAGGGATATTTTGAATCAGTTGATCTTTGAGTATAATAAACAAGCCATAGAAGATAAAAATCAGGTGGCCATTAATACTGCTAAATTTATTGAGGATCGTTTGGATATCATTACCGGAGAACTGGATTCTGTGGAAACCGGAAAAGAGAAATTTAAAGAAACCAATCAGCTAACCGATATCGAGGCAGAGTCTGAAATGTTCGTGGAAAATGCCAGTGATTTCAATAAAAAGAGGCAGGATGTAAATACGCAGTTGGAGCTAAGTAATGCAATGATAGATTATCTGGCAAAAGATTCAGACTCCGATTTGCTACCCGCTAATTTGGGGATTTCAGAAACGGGGGTAAATTCAGTAATATCTGAATACAATATGCTGGTATTGGAACGCAACCGTATCTTAAGTGGATCTACTGAAAAAAACCCTGTGGTTATAGATCTAAACAACCGGATCTTACAGATTAAGGGAAATGTGAGACGTAGTTTAGAGCGAATGCGAGCAAATCTAAAAATAGCTCAGGAAGACCTTAATCGTCAGGCATCAGCCATGGGTTCCAGGATAGCTTCAGTGCCGGGTAAGGAAAAGCAATTTAGAGGTATTGAGCGTCAACAGACCATTAAAGAAGCCTTATATCTCTTTTTATTACAGAAGAGGGAAGAGACCAGTCTCTCATTAGCAGTAACTGCACCTAAAGCAAAGATAGTTGATGCAGCTTATACATTGGGGGTTCCTGTTTCTCCTAAAAAGAAAATAATTTTTCTGGCAACACTTATACTTGGACTGCTTATTCCTTTTATGTCTATTTACCTAAAACATCTTTTTAATAATAAGATAAACAGTCAGCAGGATATGCAACTGGCTATAAAATCTATCCCATTGGTGGGAGAGGTCCCAAGCATGTCTAAAAAAGATAGTCAGCTGGTGGAATTAAATGACCGATCGGTACTTGCAGAGTCTTTCAGGATCCTACATACTAATTTACAGTACTTATTGGTGAATTCCGGGAATAATCCGGGTGGTAATACATTATTTGTAACTTCTACCGTGAAGGGGGAAGGAAAAACATTTACGGCATTTAACCTGGCATTGACCTTGGCTAATTCCGGGAAAAAAGTATTGATTATTGGTGCCGATCTTAGAAATCCACAATTGCAAAGATATGAAGTGGATACAAGGCATATCCAAGGGGTGAGCGATTACCTTGTTGGGAATAACGTTCAAATAGAAGAAATTATTAAAGGCTCTAAACTCCATACCAACCTGGATCTTTTAGCCTCAGGGAGCATCCCGCCGAATCCATCTGAGCTTTGGAGAACTCCAAGAGCAGCAGAACTATTTTCACAGGTGAAAACGAAATATGATTATATAGTAGTAGATACCGCTCCGGTAATGTTGGTGACAGATACCTTCTTAATTAACAAATATGCCGATCTAACCCTTTATGTGTTACGTGCAGGATATACTGAAAAGAAACTGCTTAATTTTGCTTTAGATTCAAAGAAAGACGGAAAGTTACATGATGTAAGCTTTGTGTTGAATGATGTGGAACTTGCGAACTTCGGCTATGGCAATAAATATGGATATGCCTACGGAGAAGATGAGCAAAGCATATGGCAAGAATTTAAAACTAAGTTAGGCTTAGGTTAAACGAAATTTAATAGTTGCAATATCAATCCCTGAAAGTTTCTTTCGGGGATTTTTTTGTACCATGCCCTAAATTGTCAGACTGAGCTTGTCGAAGTTTGTACAGTCCGTGATTTAATTTCCGTGCCCTTCGGGGAAAG
>JBFGDP010000407.1:0-1816 GCA_041580575.1 Christiangramia sp. | reverse complement strand
GCATTGGAATAATATTTTTCTACGACTTCGGGAAATCCAGATAAGGATCTTATCGCTAGGATCTGGACCGGAAACAGGATAGCTAATACTAAGATAGATTTTCTCTTCACGGCCTAAAAATACAAATATTAGGAAGGCTTCAAATTTTAGAAATCGGTAAATTCGAATACCTTTGTGAAGATACCAAAAAATAGATCAATGAATCAAGAAATAAGGGGGCTGGAGCCCAAAGTCTTATGGAATAAATTTGCAGACCTCAATGCGGTTCCCAGACCATCAAAACGAGAAGAACGGGTTATAGAATTCATCAAAAATTTCGGAAAAAAATTAAAGCTTAGAACTGAAGTTGATAGTGTAGGCAACGTGGTTATCTATAAGCCGGCGACCCGGGGAATGGAGAATCGTAAAAAGATCGTATTGCAGGCCCACCTGGATATGGTGCACCAAAAGAATAATGATACAGATTTCGATTTTGAAACCCAGGGCATAGATATGTACGTAGATGGAGACTGGGTACGAGCTAAAGGCACTACACTGGGAGCAGATAACGGACTTGGTGTTGCTACCATGATGGCGATCCTGGAGAGCGATTCTATAGAGCATCCCGCCATCGAAGCTCTTTTTACAATAGATGAGGAAACCGGGATGACCGGTGCCAAGGGTCTGAGTCCCGATCTGCTGGAAGGAGAAATTCTGCTGAATCTGGATACCGAGGAAGATGATGAAATAGGTATTGGTTGTGCCGGTGGGGTGGATATTACTGCTACTAAAAATTATGATGAGGAGAAGCTTCCTGAAAGCTATCCTACTTATTCGGTTAAAGTAAAAGGTCTGCAGGGAGGACATTCGGGGATGGATATCATCAAAGGGCTTGGAAATGCCAATAAGATGATGAACCGTTTATTATTTGATACTTCCAAAGATCTGAAACATCGCATTGCTGAAATAAATGGGGGAGGTCTTAGAAATGCGATTCCAAGGGAAAGCGAAGCCATCGTGGCCATACCTGATTCTGAAATTGAAAGTTTTAAAAAAGAAATGGAATCGAGGGCTGCCGAGATCAAGGCAGAATACCTATCCCTGGAACCAAATCTTGCCGTAGAGATCCAAAAAGTAACTGGCCATACCAGCATTATGGATCTTAAGTCGCAAAGAGAACTGCTTCTGGCAATTGCCGGTGCTCATAACGGAGTTTACAGAATGAGTCCGGAAATTGATGGACTTGTAGAAACATCCAATAATGTGGCGAATGTAACGGTAAAAAATGGGGAGATACATATAAAATGCCTCACCAGAAGTTCTGTGGAATCTTCAAAGAATGACCTGGCGAATTCACTTAAAGCAGTTTTTGAGCTGGCAGGTTTCGCAGTGAAACTTTCGGGAGAATATCCGGGATGGGCGCCTAATAGCGATTCTGCAATTCTTAAGACCCTAGATGAAATATATGAAAAAATGAATGGGGAAAAAGCTAATATTGCTGCCTGTCACGCAGGTCTTGAATGCGGGATCATTGGCAGCCACTATCCTAAAATGGATATGATCTCATTTGGACCAACCATTAGGGGAGCGCATTCTCCAGATGAAAGAGCGAGCATTAGTTCAGCTCAGAAATACTGGAAATTCCTTCTGGAAGTTCTAACGAATATTCCGGAGAACTAGAATCAGGAATAGGTGTAATAAAAAAGCCCTCAGCTTAATTGCTGAGGGCTTTTTTAGTTGAAAAATGTTTCTGTCGGCTATTTTGAAGCCTCCTCGTCCATTTTTACAAGTTCTATTTTAAAGATCAGATCTGTATTTGGAGGAATCACTCTACCGG
>JBFGDP010000406.1:0-1825 GCA_041580575.1 Christiangramia sp. | reverse complement strand
TTCATTTTTTGTAGCCGAATCCTTAACAATCCCGAAGAATAGTGCCTGCCCGTAAGGTGCCCGATTCAAAGAATCCTTTTCGTTATAAGCTATAACGTCCTGAACATTTTTATAAGCAACCTCACCTCCATAATTCTTTAGATAAGCCGGAAGATCTTTTTTCATATCCAGGTTTAACAACCTCAGGAAGTTTGGAAGATCTATTTCTTCAGCTTCAAATTCAACAATTTCAGCTCCTGAATTTTTCAGATCATTGATCGCTCTAACATAGAGAGTGTCCTCCATTAATGCCTTAATTGCACCAAAACGTCTTCCCTTTAATGTTCCGTTTTTAAGATTTGCATAATAGAACAGGTTTTGTTTTCCCGCACTTATTGAAGCTGGGTCTGCCTTGTCTACTCCCGCCATTGCATCCAGCAGGATCGCGTTATCTATAACAGATTTTGTAATGGGTCCCGGAGTGTCTAAAGTACTGGAGATAGGTACAATCCCACCTCTGCTTCAGACTCCGATGGTTGGTTTAAGGCCTACCACCGAATTTGAACTTGAAGGAGAAAGTATGGAACCTGAAGTTTCAGACCCCACTGCGACAGGAGCAAGATTTGCAGCAACAGCTACCCCGCTGCCAGAGCTGGATCCACCGGTATCATGAATTTTTCTTCCGTAAGGATTCAAAGTCTGCCCTCCCATGGTTGAAAAACCATTAGGACATCCCTCGCAAAAGAAATTAGCCCATTCGCTAAGATTCGCTTTTCCCAGGATAAGAGCACCATTCTCCTTTAGTCGCTCTACGATAAAAGCATCTTCGGTATTATTATCCTTAAGTGCTACAGAACCGGCAGTAGTAGGTACTGCTGCAGTATTTATATTATCCTTTAAAAGTACCGGAATACCGTAGATAGGATGATGATCTGCAGTTTTTCCTTTTTGCTCATCCCTTTCCTGGGCTTCTTTAATAAGCTGGGGATTCAAAGAGATGACCGAATTTAGAGACAATTCATTTTCCCTGTCATATTCCCTGATCCTGGTTAGATAAAAAAGAGCTAATTCCTCGTAGGTAAGTTTATCATTGGCTATAGCCTCCTGAATTTCGGGTATGGATTTTTCGAAAGCCAGGGCCTTTACTTCTTCATAAACCTCGGTAGAAAATCCTGATAGATCTTTTTCAAATGGCTTCCAAAGACTATCGTTATTAATCATCTTTGAATCCACCTGTTTGTACTCTATCTCTTCTACCTTGGTCGTAGAATCTGACGGTACTTGTTCGGCTTCAGAAATATTCTCGTTCTTATCATTTTTACAACTAACAATAACAACCGCGCTAAGAAGAAATAATAGTCTTTTCATTCAGGAAAACTGTTTTAGAGGTATTAATTAAAAACTTCCAATTGATATTTATTTTAATGATGGAGTGCCTATTATAGACTTATTTGAAGAAAGAGTCTACAAATTCGTACTTATTGAAAACTTGTAGATCTTCAATGCCTTCACCAACGCCAATATATTTTACCGGGATCTGGAATTGATCGCTAATACCAATCACTACCCCACCTTTGGCAGTACCATCAAGTTTGGTAACGGCAAGGGATGTAACTTCGGTAGCTGCGGTGAACTGTTTTGCCTGCTCAAAAGCATTCTGGCCGGTAGAACCATCCAAAACCAGAAGAACTTCATGTGGAGCATCTGGAATGGTTTTTTGCATCACCCTTTTCACCTTGGTAAGTTCCTTCATAAGGTTCACCTTATTATGAAGTCTTCCAGCGGTATCTATTAGCACAACATCGGCATCCATTTTAACCGCGCTTTGCACAGTATCGAAAGCTAC
>JBFGDP010000405.1:0-1825 GCA_041580575.1 Christiangramia sp. | reverse complement strand
TCCCCGCATTCACCAATAGGTACTGTAAATTGGTATGCAGGATCCTAAAAGATTCAGAAAGTACCGACCTGTCATTTTTAGCGATCACATCACTTTCACCTCTTTTTATTCTAGGCACCTCCCCCACTAATGGAATCGCTTTTATCGCCGCTTGCATATCCTGCTGACTATGGATCTTATTATTAAACAAATGTTTTAGATAAATAATAAGAAAAGGAATTAACAAACCAAGAATTAAAGCAGCTAAAAAGATGATTTTCTTTTTAGGTGAAACAGGGACTCCAAGCGTATATGCTCTATCCACTATTTTAGCCTTTGGTGCGGTGACGGCAAGAGATAAACTAGTCTCCTCCCTCTTTTGAAGCAAGAATAGGTACAAAGCTTCTTTGATGCTCTGCTGTCGCTCAATCCCTCTAAATTGCTTCTCTTTCCCCGGAACCGAAGCAATTCGTGATCCCATGGCCGAAGCCTGACGATTCAGGTCTGCCTGGGCAATCAAAAGGTTAGCTCGCATGCGCTCTAAACTACGTTTCACGTTTCCTTTGATTTGGGAAATCTGATTATTTAGATCCTGAACTACGGGGTTTTTAGCCGTAGAACCGTTCAAGATCCTGTTGCGTTCTAAGACTAATGTATTATAATCAGAAATAATTGTATTCACCCCAGTTTCAGAAATTCCCAGATTGGCGGGTAATAGATCCGATTCTGCATCTTTTGCCAGATAATCTATCATGGCATTGCTCAGCTCTAATTGCGTATTCACATCCTGTCGTTTCTTATTGAATTCACTGGCGTTCTCCACAAACATTTCAGACTCCGCCTGAATATCGGTTAACTGATTAGATTCTTTAAATTTCTCTTTCCCTGTTTCTACAGAATCTAATTCTCCGGTTATAATATCTAATCGGTCCTCAATGAATTTTGCGGTATTTAGCGCAACTTGATTTTTATCTTCTATGGCTTGTCGGTTATACTCGAAAACCAATTGATTCAAAATATCCCTTGCCTTTTCCTTAACCGGGTCCTTTAAATTCAATTCAATTAAACTGGAATTCTTATCGGTTAGATTGAGTTGGATCGCCCCTCGATATGCAGCAGCAGCAGCATCCACCGTCGAAAAGGATATTAAGAAAGGGTCATTTCTATTGGAATTAACCTGACCTGCCGGAAGTGTTCTTTTGGTTAGAATTATGGTAGCAAAATCCAGGTCTACAGGCTTCCCATAACTACCTTTAATATCCTGCTCGGATTCCAGAGCCTTTAAAATGAAATTTGCACCTTCCTTTTCTTCGAAGTTAAATGTCTTAGCTTGAGAAAGCTTAAGATCATCCTGCTGTAATACCTGAATGTCGATCGGGCTATTCGTATAGACCTCTGAGGTTTGCACATCCCCTTCATAGAAATACCGAATATTTAATTGGAGCTCTTTGGCCACATCGGTAATTAACTGCTTGGAACGCAATATCCCCATTTCGTTCTCTATGCTACTACCTCCCATTCCCCCTAAAAATCCCAAGCCCTCAAAGGCTTCTAATCCGGGAATATTCCCGCCATTCTTTTCATCTTTAATGATAATGGCGGCAGTGGATTGGTATACTGGAGTGGAATATCTTAAATATAAAAATGCGACTACTAAGCAAACAAAAACACTAGCGATAAAATAAGGCCAGTATCTGTAATATTTTTCAAATTCCTCACGCAAGTTGATCTCCTCTTCCTGCTGAAATTGTTGTTGGGGCTGATGTTGTGACATTTGTTATCTTGCTATTAACACTATTAAAGAAATTAAAACCGAGGCTACAGAAATATAAACAGAGGCATTCCT
>JBFGDP010000404.1:0-1830 GCA_041580575.1 Christiangramia sp. | reverse complement strand
ATGCCGGGCGATTACTGATACTGGAACACCGGGTCAAGAATATTAGCAATACATCTGAAAGGTTTGAGAAACTTGCCCAACTGGAGCCGAACAACAAAGAGCTTTACCAGGCCTGTGCCTATTCATCAAGAGCCCTTATCAAATTCAGGACTAAGCAAGGGCTTAGGCATAAGGATAACGGCAGGTTCATTAACCTGGAAGACCTGGGCAAGGAAGATAAGATCAAATTAAAACGTTGTTTCAAAACGATCAAAGAGATCCAGGAACTAATTAAATTAAGGTTTGAAGCCTCCTATTACTTATGATCAGGAAATGGTTCGACAAGAAAAAACCAATGGAAGACCTTCCAAGCTTCTGGCATAACTATGTTAAAAGTTTCGAGGAAAAATTACCAGAGAAAATCTCTGAAGTTCGTTTCGTGGTATTTGATACAGAAACTACTGGTTTCGATTTTAAGGAAGACCGAATTTTGAGTATTGGTGCCCTCAGGATCGAGAATAATAGTATAGAGATCAATGATAATTTTGAGGTTTTTATCAAGCAGGAAAAATTCAATCCAGATTCCGTAAAGATCCATGGCATTATCCAGAATGAAAAATTTGAAAAGATAACGGAGCTCGAGGCTCTTAAAAAATTCCTCAATTATATTCAGAATTCGGTATTGGTAGCTCATCATGCGGGCTTCGATAGAAAAATGGTGAATAGGGCTCTGGCCCGGCACGGGCTTCCTAAACTGAAAAATAAGGTCCTGGATACGGCGGTATTATATAAAAAAACCCGTATCGCAACCAATTTAATTGACCGCGAAAAGATCTATTCTCTGGACGAGATCGCCGAAGCTTATAATATAGACCTAATCGACAGGCATACTGCTTCCGGCGATGCCTATATTACCGCCCTTATCTTTATGAAATTATTAAGCCGACTTAATAAAGGTAAAGACACTAGCCTAAAAGATATTTACAAGATCTAGGATTACATTTTTTCTGCTCCTGCCATGATATCTTCCACTACCTCTGGATTCAAAAGCGTTGAAGTATCTCCAAGATCTGAAGTATCCCTGGATGCAATCTTCCTGAGTATTCTTCGCATGATCTTTCCGCTTCTGGTTTTTGGTAATCCTTCTACGAACTGGATCTTATCTGGTTTGGCGATAGGACCTATCTTGTCTGAGATCTGCTGATTGATCTCCTTTCTAAGGTTATCCTGGTTCCTGGACTCCCCCGCTTCCTTTAGTATCACAAATCCATACAAGGCATTCCCTTTGACCTCATGCGGAAATCCGACGATGGCAGATTCTGCAACGGCAGGATGTTCATTGATCGCATCCTCTATTGGCGCAGTACCTAAGTTATGTCCAGAAACGATAATGACATCATCTACCCTACCGGTAATTCGGTAATACCCGGTTTCATCGCGCAAAGCTCCATCGCCGGTAAAGTATTTATTCTCGAAAGCTGAAAAATAAGTATCCCGGTAACGTTCGTGATTTCCATAAATGGTACGGGCCATCGATGGCCATGGAAATTTAATGCATAAACGCCCATCTACCTGATTGCCTTTGATCTCTTGACCCTGCTCGTCCATGAGTACCGGCTGGATTCCGGGAAATGGAAGTGTAGCGAAGGTTGGTTTTGTTGGAGTCGCAAAGGGTATCGGCGAGATCATAATCCCCCCGGTTTCTGTTTGCCACCAGGTATCTACGATTGGGCTCTTATTCTTCCCGATGTTATTATCATACCAGTGCCAGGCTTCTTCATTAATTGGTTCGCCCACCGTTCCTAATACTTTCAGCGAAGAAAGGTCATATTTGTCTACGAATTCGAGGTT
>JBFGDP010000403.1:0-1842 GCA_041580575.1 Christiangramia sp. | reverse complement strand
TTACCGGGCCGTCACCGATCTTGTTCAGACCATTGGTTTTCTTTTCGATCATAGGCGTTGTGGTATCGTGAGTCACATCGGTTACAATGGCGACGTTAGGCTGAATTGTATGAGTGATCATTTCAGCACCTCTTAAACCTATTTCTTCCTGAACCGAGTTGGTGATATAAAGACCAAATGGTAATTCCTGCTTATTCTCCTTCAATAACCTGGCTACCTGGGCGATCATAAAACCACCAATTCTGTTGTCTAATGCGCGACAAACAAATTTGTTCTCATTCAGGATAAAGAATTCATCTGGATACGTGATCACACAACCAACGTGTACCCCAAGTTTTTCGACTTCCTCCTTATTAGTACATCCAACATCTATACAAATATTGTCCATTTTCGGGGATTGTTCTTTCTCCTTATCCCTGGTATGAATAGCGGGCCAGCCAAAAACACCCTTTACTATACCCTTTTTGGTATGAATATTTACTCTTTTAGATGCAGCGATCTGGTGATCACTTCCACCATTACGAACTACATAAATTAGCCCTTCATCACTAATATAATTTACATACCATGAAATTTCGTCAGCATGGCCTTCTATTACTACTTTATATTCTGCTTCCGGATTTATAACACCTACGGCAGTACCATAAGTATCGGTGATGAATTCATCTACATAAGGTTTAAGATATTCCATCCACAGCTTCTGGCCTTCTGCTTCATAGCCTGTTGGTGCAGCATTATTTAAATAGTTTTCAAGGAACTCAATTGATTTTTTATCCAGTACGTTACTTTTTGTCATAGTTCAATTTAATTTGTACGAATTTAAAAAGTTTTAGATTGGTGGCAACTCGCTATTGATTAATTTTGGAATGATTTTAGTTTAGTTGATTCAATAAAAGATTGAAATTAGATTATTCAGTGAGTAAATATATAGGTATAATAATGCTACTGGTCGGTTTTAACGCCATAGGCCAGATATCAACCCGGCCTTTTCCAAAGGATAGTGTCGAGAATGATACTATTGAGAAAATGTATATGATCATCGAAGGGGATTCGGTACCCCGGGAAGCTATAGACCTGGAAGAGGTGGTTTTGCTTCGGAAGTTGAAATTTGGTAGCAACCTGGATAGAAAACGATATTTGATTCTGCGAAGGAAGACCCGCAAAGTGTATCCCTATGCGAAACTTGCTTCTGAAAGGTTGGTGGAGCTGAATTCCCGTCTGGATGATATTAAGACGAAAAGAGCCAGGAAGAAATATACCAAAATAGTCCAGGACTATATTGAAGACGAATTCTCTGCAGAACTTAAGAAACTAACCAGGACCGAAGGGCAGATCCTTGTCAAGCTCATTCACAGACAAACCGGCAATACTACTTATGACCTGGTGAAGGAATTAAAAAGTGGCTGGCGGGCTTTTTGGTACAACACCACGGCCAGTATGTTCGATATATCATTAAAAGAAGAATATCATCCCGAGTCTAACCAGGAGGATTTCCTTATCGAGGATATCCTACAGAGATCTTTTCGCGATAATATATTGGAACGACAGGATACCGCACTGGATTTTGAGTACCTCGAGTTGAGCGATAAGTGGAATAAGGCCCGGGATTCTAAAAAAAGCAGTTAGAATTTTTCCGGGTGGCATCTGTGATTCAGTTACTTACTTTTCAATCTTAAATTTTTCTAAAATAACTTCATTTTTTATTTGGTTTCAAGAAAGA
This sequence comes from Christiangramia sp., assembly GCA_041580575.1. Taxonomy (GTDB): domain Bacteria; phylum Bacteroidota; class Bacteroidia; order Flavobacteriales; family Flavobacteriaceae; genus Christiangramia. The sequence goes on along the minus strand of JBFGDP010000403.1, from coordinate 122 downwards.
AGTTGGTGTATATTTGCAGCCGCTTTGGGAGCAAGGCGAAAGTTCATTGAGTGTAGTATTGACGGGGATTTCGGGCTGATCAGGCTTTCAAAAAATTAAATTAAAATTTATTGATTTTAGTT
>JBFGDP010000402.1:0-1849 GCA_041580575.1 Christiangramia sp. | reverse complement strand
TTTTATCAGATTATTTAGAGCAGGAACTCGAAGCCGGCGAAAGGATCCTGGATGAGAATGAACATTTTGTAAGCCTTATTCCTTACTGGGCGGTCTGGCCTTTTGAAGCGATGATCATCCCGAAAAGACATCTTCAGCATATTGGCCAGTTAAACGATGCTGAAGAAAAAGCATATGCCGAGTTAATTAAAAAACTCACTATTAAATATGATAATCTTTTTGAGACCTCTTTCCCCTACTCATCAGGAATTCACCAGATTCCAACAGACGGGAAAGATTATCCAGAATGGCATTTTCATATGAGCTTTTACCCGCCATTACTTAGATCTGCTACCGTAAAAAAATTCATGGTCGGCTATGAAATGTTCGCAGGACCGCAACGGGATATCACAGCAGAGCAGGCAGCTGCCAGGTTGAACGATCTATCGCCAATACATTATTCCTTACCGTAAAAAGATTTTATAATTGACAGGGCTTACTAGAATATCCAGCCAGGTTATACCACTTAAGCAAAAAAAAACCGGGAATTTAGATTACCCGGTTTTTTATTAGTTATTATATTTTAAGTTGACTATGCGAAATATGCATATATCCCGATCACAATTACAATGATCATAACTCCTACTGGTTTAACGTATTTCCATGGCGTGATATCCACCTGTTTGGTATGTTCCTGTAAATAAGGCACCTCTCTGGGCCATATCTTTCCTATGATAAGCATAATGGCAACATTCAGAACAAATAAGATCGCCATTACGTCTAAGAAGTGGGGATAGGCACTCGCTTCCACCGCGGCTAGTTCTGCAACCCCGGTCACCCCGTTAGCCTTTGCATCTGCAACGGCCTGATCCTGGAAATATGGCTGCATCACGAACTGGCTGATTATATATAAAACAGAGCCAGAAATCACCCCGATTTTAGCTGCGATAGCCGGTACAAATTTGGTTAAATATCCAACTACGATAATGGTTAAGATCGGAATACTGTAAATACCATTTACCTCCTGTAAGTAGGCGAACAGACTACCAGCTTCAGCAATAAATGGAGCGATGAACATCGCAGCGATCGCTAAAAATGTTCCGAATATTTTACCGTATTTTACTACCGTTTTCTCTGTCGCTTCCTTATTTATATGTTGCTTGTAAATATCGATCCCGAAAAGTGTAACCGAACTGTTAAGTACACTATTAAATGAACTTAGTATCGCTCCAAAAATTACTGCGGCAAAGAAACCTATCAGGGTACTTGGCATTACTCTGTTCACTAATAATGGATAAGCTTCATCGGCATTTTCAAGATCTGCTCCAAATATATGGAAGGCAATGATTCCCGGTAACACAACGATAATTGGACCTAAAATTTTAATAAATGAAGCCAGCATTAAACCTTTCTGACCTTCTTTCAGGTTCTTTGCGGCGAGGGCTCGCTGGATGATCTGTTGATTAGTACCCCAGTAAAATAACTGTACCAGCATCATCCCTGTAAACAGTGTATGAAAAGGCACAGGGCTGGTTTCTGCTCCCATAGATTGAAATTTTTCAGGGTTTGATTCCATCAACGTGGTAATACCTTCAAAGAAATTCCCGTCGCCTATGATGATCAATCCAAAGATTGGTACGAGAACACCTCCAACCAGAAGGCCAATTGCATTAATACTATCTGAAACCGCAACCGCTTTTAAACCTCCAAAAACGGCATAGATAGAACCTACAATTCCAATTCCCCAAACACAGATCTTTATGGCCGCATCATCTGATACATTTAACAAGGTAGGCACGTCAAACATTCCGCTGATAGCGACAGAACCCGAATACAGAATAATTGGCAATAAGACTACTACGTACCCGGT
>JBFGDP010000401.1:0-1875 GCA_041580575.1 Christiangramia sp. | reverse complement strand
CCGAAAAGCTACAGGAAATCTCCTGCGAAGAAATTACGGAAATGGAATTTGAATTGCCATTTTACCTGGAGGAAACTGGAAATCATATTTTAAAATGTAAACTTCCAATGCTGGGGGGGCAGGGACTATTTCTATCGGTTTCAAAACTGAAATCAAAATACAAGCTGGCAGCTTATCTCAGGTATTTAGTATTAGTAGCTGGCGGCAAAACAGATAAACTTAATTACGTTCACTTACAAGATGATGGAGAGCAGGCCTTAGTTATCTCCTATTCAGGTTTGGTGACTCAAGAACAAGCCCGACAAACTTTACGGGACTGGCTTTCATTATATCTCAATAATTTTGAAAAAATTCAACCATTCTCTCCCGAATTAGATTTATCCATAGAGAATATGGATTTGAAAAATGACGACTTCCGAAAGGTAATTGATAGAAAATTTGATAGCTCCTATTGTTTCCCTTCCGAATATTTAAGAACCGAGCACCGGGATGGCTTCTTTGAAAACGAGGATAATCTCGATGATTTCAAATCGAACTTTAAGTTGATTATGGAACCTGTAGAACTTGCAAATCAGAAATAGATATGGAGAATTTTAATCCCTTAGATAAAAATACGGTTAAACTTGAAGGTTCAAACCTGGTAGAAGCCAGTGCGGGAACCGGGAAAACCTATTCGATAGGCTTGCTGGTATTAAGAATGCTTTTGGAGAAAGATTTGAAGATCTCCCAGATCTTAATGGTGACCTTTACCAATCAGGCAGTGGCAGAACTGGCAGCCCGAATCAGGAAGTTTTTACTTTTAGGAATAAAGGCAGCCGAGGGTAAAGAAGTAGAGAAACCCATTGAAAAATTAATTGCCACATACCCCGATAAAGATTTTGTTATCGCAAAGCTTAAAGAGGCTCTTTCACAACTGGATGAAGCCGCTATTCAAACCATTCATAGTTTTTGCCAGGATGCCTTGATCAATCACGCTCTTGATTCAGGACAGCCTTTCGGGATGGAATTGCAGGCAAATGTACTAGAGATTGCAAATGAGGTGGTGAAGAGGTATTGGAGAGAAGAAATAAGTGGACTTCCACAAACACTATTTCAGGAAATTGAAGAGATATCATTGGAGAATTTTCAGAAGGTTATTAGGGAAAGTTTGGGGGGAAAAACTTATGCTATAGTAAATGAAGAAGCTCCTTCTATTAGTGAATTTGTTCGAAAATATGAAATATTTAAAAACGATTATTTAAAAAAGAGGAAAAACATATTAAAATGCCTGCAAGATTATGATGAAGCAAAGTTTGGGAAGAATGCTTTTAAATTTAAACACAAGCTTATTCAACTTGCAAGCAGTTTTTCAGGTTATTGCAAATTAATTACCACTGAAGTTCCTCAGTATTATGCTAAGGTTTGTAATCATTATTTTTTACCTGATAAGAATCAATGGCTTGAGATTAAGGAACAAAAGGAACCCTTTTGTCATTTCTTTATCGCCCAATGCATTACATATGTGGAAATTAATGTTCGAAAATATCTTCAGCAGAAACACCTCATAACTTATGATGAGTTGATAAACAGAATGCACGATGAAGTAGTGGTAAGGAAGAATCAAGATCTTAAAGGAAAACTCCGGGAAAAATATGAAGCCATCTTTATAGACGAGTTTCAGGATACGGATAAATTGCAGTATGAGATCTACAATGAACTTTTTGGCGAAGGCAAAATTCTATTTTATATAGGTGATCCTAAACAGTCTATCTATGGATGGCGGAAGGCTGATTTAAATACTTATTTTGCAGCCCGAAATAATGTAGATAAAAAGTTCCAGATGAACCGGAATTTCAGGTCATCTAAAACTTACATCGACGATATCAACACTTTCTT
>JBFGDP010000400.1:0-1901 GCA_041580575.1 Christiangramia sp. | reverse complement strand
GATGTTCTTGTTGTTCTATTATTTGAAGAAAAAGAGCATTGTGATCATGGAGAAGAAGGAAGCTGAAGAAAGAAGTTTAATGACTTGTACTGAAAACCTTAAGGTTGAGGAAGAGGAAGAAGTTCATTATATGTAAGTTCGTCACCCTGCCCTGAAGTGTCGCCTTATTTCAGATGTTTATTGTCGACTGTCCCGATAGCTATCGGGAGTCGAAGTCTAGACAATAACACCCCACATTTCGGCATCCCGATGCTTCGGGGAATGTGACAAGTCCGTCACCCTGAATTCATTTCAGGGTCTATTAAAATTTGGGTGTTTGAATTATAATAGATGCTGAAACAAGTTCAGCATGACGTTTACATTAAAACTTCACCAAGACTGGAAGTATCGGGGTCTAATTTGCATAAGTTTTGATTCAAATTCAAATCAAACTAGATGCTGAAACTATTCCGATAGCTATAAGAATAGCATGACGTTAAACCTTAATACAAAAACGAACTTAAAAGATTCAGTCCTTCTATAACATATTAATAATTATATTCGCCTAAATTTTAAAAAAATGAAATCTCTATTAAGTACCAAATGGCTCTTATTGGCCCTTAGTCTGTTTCTAAGTCTTGGTTCCTGTGTTTCCAGAAAGAACATTGCTTATTTCCAAGGTCTCGAGAAAGTTCAATCAAGAAATTCAGATAACAATATCAGGATTAAGCCCGATGATGTATTAACCATCATGGTTTCTGCTCCCGAGCAATCTGCTGCACTTCCTTTTAACCTAACCAAATCTATCGCCTCTATGGATGCTGGTGGAGCAATGGCCAATGCTGAACTGCAAACCTATTTGGTTTCAAATCAAGGGACCATCAAGCTTCCTGTGATAGGAACTATAGAGGTGCAGGGACTCACCAATCTTGAACTTGCAGCCAAGCTGGAAGAAGAGATTGCCAAATATGTAAAGGATCCCTTGGTGAATGTGAGAAACATGAATTTCCAGATAAGCGTATTAGGAGAAGTGGCAAACCCCGGCACCTTTGTGATAGATCCAGATCAGGATCATCTCAGCCTGCCAAAGGCCCTAGGTCTTGCAGGAGATGTGCTACTTACCGGTAAACGAAAAGAGATCCTTGTGATGCGGGAAGAAAATGGGGTGAACACACATGCTTACCTTGACCTCACAGACCCATCTATCCTGGATTCTCCATATTATAACCTAAGGCAAAATGATGTGGTGTATGTAGAGCCAATTGGCCCCCGCATACAATCTGCAAGTTATTTAGTCACTGCTGCAAGTTATCTTTCGGTGGTCTCTGTGATCACCTCCCTAATTTTAATTTTTACCCGATAAGTATGTCCCAGTCAAAACCAAACTCTTCCCCAGCTCCAGGAAGTGAAATAAATATAAGAGAACAACTTGAAAAATACCTGAGATATTGGCCCTGGTTTATACTTTGTGCTGTAATTGCATTGGGTTATGCCTATTTTACATTAAGTAAAACAACTCCTGTTTATTCCACTACGGCAACACTTATAATCAAAGATGGAAAGAATAGCCAAAGTTCTGAAATGGCTGCTTTTTCTGAATTAGGATTAATGGGAGGCATGAACAGTAATAGCATAGAAAATGAAATAGGGATCATGCGCTCGCGCAGGCTAATGGCCACTGTGGTAAAGGCTTTGAATATTAATGTTCAGTATTTTCAAGAACGACAACTTAGAAATCCCGAGCTTTACACTAAAACCCCAATTTTTGCCAGGCTAATGTCGCTTGATGAGATAAAGCTTCAGGAATCCCCGGGTAATGAGTTCCGTGTTAATTACAGTAATAGTGAAAATATTAACATTACACGAATCGCTGATGAAAAAGTTTTTAAAGGAAAATTGGGACAACCGATCGATCTGGAATT
>JBFGDP010000399.1:0-1908 GCA_041580575.1 Christiangramia sp. | reverse complement strand
CCTCATGCCAATTTCCGTCCTCGATAGATACTATATCCTGTGCATAAGAAACACGGAAAAAAAATAATCCAAGAAAAAATACAGTGAGCTTAAGTATTTTAAAAAACCGGGAATAGTTTCTTTTCATATTATTTTAAGGAAATTTCTGTTGTAGTCATAGTTTCTCCTTTATCCTCTGAATAACTAACTTCCAAAGTTCCCACGCTTAGATCAATATTTGAAATGTTCCTCAGGTCAAAACTGAAGAATCTCTTTACATTTGGAGTATAGACCGAGATTCCTTTTATCTGGCCTATTTCTGTCTTGGTTCCATTTTGAGCAATATGATTAACAGTTAGATTACCGTAGACCGACATGTTTCCTGAGCGGTTGATCACCAGGCTGATTTTGGGGTTCTCACCGCTTCTATCCAGTGACAAATCACTTAGACTTAATTCTGTAGTGGATTTTCCTTCTCTGATGATAATAGGAATACTAATTCCAAAAACAGTTTTAATATTGATGGAAATCCCTTCGGTTTCTTTAGCCTCTTCTGCACCCAATGCAGTTTGTTCTTCTACCGCCCTAAAATACATATGAGATCTGTACTCTCCTTGCTCAAGATTCCCGGTACGGGTCAATTGTACGCGAATAGTTTGAGATTCATTAGGGGCAAGGGTGACCCTGCGAGGAAAATATCTTAAAAAGTCTGTAGCGAATCTTTGTCCCTCGACAGGTTCTTCTACTTGTTTAAAGTCTCCGGCTTCAGTCATCACATAGTTCACAAAAGAAATAGCATAAACTGCGGTGTCTTTACCAGTATTGGCCAGATTAATTTCCTGTGATCGTTCAGAACCGTCAAAAACAAGTCGTTTCGGCATGATCATAAGATCTCCCTGAGCATAATTTGTGAGACCTGAAAAAATAAAAATGCAAAAAAAGAATAGGGGTGTAGGTAATTTTTTAGACATATCCGGGGGCTGGATTTTACTTTTAATTAGTTGGTTTCAAAGATAATTAATTAGAACTGACACTTGTTCGTGAATTCTATTTTTTTAATTATAGGAAACCGTTACATTGAATCCTGAGGAATTGGTATAAAAACCTGAAGCTTGATTAGCCTCAAGATTCAGGGTTCCACCAATTTTTATAATATCTTTTAGGTTGCCTTCCTGAGGTTGTACTGTAAACCGGTCAATGATCAAAATTTGATTTGGGTTATCCTGATTATAAAGGGTGAATTCTTCTGGCAGAGTAATAGCGTAATTATTATTGCCATGAGATACTATCGCTTCAGCGGGATTTACGGTACCGGGAATGGAATTAGAAATTTGAACACCATAAGCAACCCTAGAACCATCTGGAGATAAAATCACCTGTCCCGGGTTATATGCGCTAATAATATTCCCAAAATCCAGGTCTACCGTCTTGTCGATTTTAATTGGATCTATAACCGTAGCCCTGCTGTTTACGGTAGCAGAAGAAGAATTTTGCGCACAAACGCCAAATGCGAACATGTTTAAAAAAATCATGAAAAAATAAGAATTCTTCATAGCTCTTTAATAACGCTTAGGTATATAGAATTAAAATAAAAACGCCGCCACTATAGGGCGGCGTTTCAATATGAATTTATTAATATGCTTATTCGTAAGTCACAGTTACATCAAATGTTCCAGTATATGCTCCTGCAGCCTGATTGGCTTCGACATTTAATGTAGCTCCAACAGCTAAAGTTTCAGCATTTCCAGTACCCTTAGGAGTACTTCCAGCATTGTGAACAAAAGTATCTACCGTAATCTTATTAGCTCCACTTGCAAGCTCTACCGATTCTGGTAAAGAAATTTTATAGCTAAAGCCATTTGCTGCAGTTACATTAAAATTTGCTGCAGTTGTGTTGGTAGTTCCAATTTGAGCTAAACCAGAAGCATT
>JBFGDP010000398.1:0-1925 GCA_041580575.1 Christiangramia sp. | reverse complement strand
GGAGAAATCTCCTGTACAAAATTTACATTGCTACCCGCTTTACCGTATCTCTGTGAATACCGAATAGCGGCGCCCTCGGCTTTAACATCCTTATTTTCCACATTTTCTGAGAAAGTAACATGATGCGGTGAACCGGTATTTAGAAAGAAAAAGTCATCATGAGCTTCTATTTTACGAACATCCTGCATTTTCAAACTTATTATATCTTTTTCAACACTGGCTTCATGAACTCCGTCTATCGCTGTAAACCTGGCTCTATCCTCAATGATCCCAAGGAATTTTGCAAATGCCACCAGGCACCTCCCGCCATTACCGCACATACTGCTTTCATTCCCATCTGCATTGAAATAGACCATTTTAAAATCGTCGTGAGGTTCGTCTGATTTTTCAAGCAGTATAAGCCCGTCGGCGCCTATGCCAAATTTTCTATCACACAAATGATTGATCAATTTGGTATCATTTTTGGATAATTTATTATCGCGATTATCGACCATAACGAAATCGTTCCCTGTACCCTGATATTTATAAAATGTCAGCTTCATATGTCAATTTAAAAGTGGCACAAATATACAATTTTGAACAGGATTCTGGGTTTGTTAAAGGGTCGTTAAACCGGCAATCATTTATAATAACTATAGTTTTGAATTAGTTTAATCTATAAATAATCCGAAAATGAAGAAAATAGCAACTCTACTACTTGTATCTATCCTTGGAGGTGTAATTAGCCTGGGAAGTTATAAACTTTTTTTTGAAGAAGATTCTTTAAAAGTAGTGCCTCAGAATAATTATTCCAGCGATTCCTTTCTCCCTGTTACAAACTCCGGAAACAACTATAACACCAATGCAGATTTCACTGCTGCAGCTAAGAAAACAGTTCACGCAGTTGTTCACGTTAAGAATGTAGCTGTCTTTAAAAAGGGACCGCGAAGTATCTGGGAATTTTACCCTTATAGCAATGGCGGCAGGGCTCTCCAGGGAGCAGGCTCGGGAGTGATTATAACTCCAGATGGCTATATAGTCACCAATAATCACGTGATAGATGGTGCGAGTGAGATCGAAGTTACTCTGAATAATAATAAAACATATAAGGCTCAATTGGTGGGCAGCGACCCAATATCTGATATCGCACTCATAAAAGTAGATCCAGACGAAGAACTCGAATATATACCCTTTGGAGATTCAGATAATACTGAAATTGGGGAATGGGTTCTGGCCGTGGGAAATCCTTTCAATTTAAAATCTACGGTAACTGCCGGAATTATTAGTGCCAAGGCGAGAGATCTGAATATGCGTGACAACTCACCACAATCATTCATACAGACCGATGCCGCTATCAACCCGGGAAACAGCGGGGGTGCTCTGGTGAATATCAACGGTGAATTAATTGGAATTAATACCGCTATTAGCTCTCCCAGCGGAAGCTATATAGGTTATGCCTTCGCAGTGCCATCAAATAATGCCAGAAAAATCGTTGAAGATATCATGGAATATGGTGATGTTCAACAAGGAATTTTAGGAATTAGGGGGCTCAGCATTAGCAACGATGTGATAAGAGAGTTTGACCTGAATACTTCCCAGGGAGTGATGGTAGCAGATGTTACTCCCGGCAGCGGAGCAGAGAAATCTGGTATTCGCCAAAGAGATATAATAAAGAAAATAGATAATATCGAGATCAATAAGTTTGCAGACCTCACCGGTTATATTAACTCTAAAAGACCCGGTGATGAAGTGCTGGTGAAGTTAATGAGAGATGGGAAGGAAAAAGAGGTGAATGTAAAGTTAACAAAGCTAGACACTTACCGTATGCCAGCATTAGGTCTCGAAGTTGCAAATGCCAGCGAGGAAGAGTTAAAGGCATATCATGCGCCATATGGAGTAAGGATCAATCGAATGCTTACAGAAGGATTACCATCTGCAGACCTGGT
>JBFGDP010000397.1:0-1930 GCA_041580575.1 Christiangramia sp. | reverse complement strand
ACTTATTTTACGGTACACGACATTTTTATACATCAAAGATTTAAGATCTTCAGAAATGCAAATAACAAATATGCGAAAGGAATTAGACGAGCTCATAAAATGCACCATAAACATCTGGGAAAGGATGATGGCGAATGTTTTGGGATGCTATTCGTACCTTTCAAATATTTTAGAAAATAATCCCCTTACTTTATGTTAACACCAGATTATTACTACGTCATTGTAGGCGGTGGTATGGCTGGTCTTCAGTTAGCTTCCAGGATCAATAATGATATTTTCTTCAGAGGAAAAAGGATTGCAATTATCGATCCTGACGACAAATCAAAAAATGATAAAACCTGGTGTTTTTGGGAGAAAGGTGCCGGTGCCTGGGATCATATAACAACCAAAACCTGGAAACAGGGAAAATTTATTTCTTCAGAAATCAACAAAGATCTTGAGCTTGCGCCTTACACCTATAAAATGCTTCGCTCGCTAGACTTTTATAACCACGTAAAATCTAATCTTGAAGCATCTGGAGACATTATCTTCATAAAAGACGAAATAACTTCTATAGACCAGGTCACCCGTACCGCCAAAGGAAAATCAAAGAATTATACCGCAACCCATTTCTTTGATAGCAGACCTCCTAAAGAATACAAGAAAAGTGAAAATTCCACATTGATCTATCAACATTTCAAGGGTTGGTATATTAAAACTGATGAAAATGTATTCGATCCAGAATCTTTTACTATGATGGATTTTCGAATAAATTATAAGGATTCGGCCAGTTTTACCTATGTTTTACCGCTTTCGGAAAATGAAGCTCTCGTAGAATTCACCTTCTTCACTCCTTTCCTTACCAATAACAAGACTTATGATAAATACCTGAACAGATATATCAGAGAGATTCTTAAGATAAGTTCATTTGAGATTATAGAGGAAGAGATTGGAATGATTCCCATGACAGACTATCCCTTTCATGAAAAAAGCACAGCTAAGGTTACAAAGATAGGAACAGCGGGTGGCTGGGTTAAAGCTTCCTCGGGGTATTCTTTCAAGAATACTGAAAAAAAAATAGACCTGCTTATCCAGAATATTAAAAGCAGTCAAAGACCATCAAAAAATCTTTTCAATAAGAAATTTCAGAAATATGACTCAATTTTCCTGGAGGTTCTGAGCAATCGAAATGATCTTGGCGAATCACTTTTCACGAAATTCTATACCAGGAATTCCATTCAGGATATATTCAGGTTTTTGGATGAGGAGACCCGTTTTTCTGAAGATATCAAGATCATGCTATCCCTGTATCATCCTGAATTCCTTAAGGCATTTTTTAAGAAACTGTAATTTTATTCAGCTATAAGTTGATCCAGCGTGCTCCGAAAACTTTCGCTATTCCAATCGGCAGATCCAACTTTATCCACCACGATACTCCCATCTTTTGAAATGACATAGGTTGTAGGCAAAGTTCTGCCATCCATAGGTTCGGGAGCTTTTGTGAGCATTTTGAAGGCCGGAAGATCATACCTTTTTCTCTTCATGAAATTCTCGACAGTCTGGTGCTGTTCTCCAGAAACGAAAAGAAAGGTGACTTTATCCTGGTAATCCTGATATAATTCCTGAAAACTGGGCATTTCTGCGATACAGGGCGGGCACCAGGTTGCCCAGAAATTAACAATCACTACTTCTTCCTGAAATTGAGAAAATTCAGTTCTCTTACCCCGGTTACTCTCAAGAACCCAGTTATAATCTGCGATCTTCACGCGGTCTTCCTTTTCATTAATTGAAGGAGCAAACGAAATAAGCTTATTAAAGAAGATTTGTATAGGTTTCCTGGTCTGCGGAATCACCATTGCCAATACCAGCACTATGATGATGATATTAGACCACTGATTTTTGAAGATTTTCATTTCCTTTTTTATTCTATGTAAAGAACGGAAAAAACCTT
>JBFGDP010000396.1:0-1931 GCA_041580575.1 Christiangramia sp. | reverse complement strand
TTCACGGATCTTTAATTCCCCGATTTTATATGAGACAGCCTGTCCCGGCCAGGAAATATAACGGTCTACTTCTGTATTAATCTCGTGAATGGAAAGCGCGGTATTCTTTTTCATAAAATCAACAGCCTGTTCTCTTGTCCAGCCTTTTGCATGGATACCGGTATCTACAACCAGTCGGCAAGCACGCCATTGTTCGTAAGTAAGTTTTCCAAAGACCTCGTAAGGATTGCGGTAAATTCCCATTTCTTCCGCCAGGAATTCAGAGTATAATCCCCAACCTTCGCCAAAAGCGGAGATATAAAACCTCCTCCTGAATTCAGGGATCTCATCTCCAAGTTCATTGTTCAAGGAGATCTGTAAATGATGCCCAGGAACAGCTTCGTGCGCTGTTAACGAGGGTAAAACATATTTTGGTCTACTCGGCAGGTCGTACGTGTTTACCCAGTAATATCCCGGTTGAGTTTCATCTGAAGCTCCAATATATCTTCCGGTGGTGTATTTCGGAGCGATTGCAGCAGGTACATCTGCAACACCATAAGGTTTTCTTGGTAGTTTGGTGAAATATGCCGGTAACTTCGCGTCGATACGTTTAGCAATATCCCTGGCGAACATTAGTAATTCTTCAGGGGTTTCAGCATAGAATTGTTCATCTGTTCTAAGAAAGTCAAAGAATTCAGAAAAAGAACCTACAAAACCGGTTTCGGTCATCACCTTTTTCATTTCGGTATTTATCCTTTGCACCTCTTCCAGTCCGATGTTATGAACTTCATCTGCGCTGAGGTCTAAAGTGGTATAATATTCCAGCAGGTAATCATAATATTCTTCTCCGTTGGGGATTTCTGAAACTCCCAAAGCAATCTTTGTTTTTGGATAATATTCGGTTTCAAAGAATTTTTTGATGCGCTTGAATTCAGGAATTACATTTTTTGAGATCGCTTTTTCAGCAGCATTTAAAACCGAATCTTTTTGTTTTCCAGATAAAGTGGAAGGCAGATTCTCAAAAGGTGTATAGAAATAACTATCTCTATAATTATCCACGATCTGTGAATCATAAGTATTCTCGTAGCCTTCAAATATCACCAGCGGTTGCGTGATCCCCTTATTTAAACCTTCACGCAATAATTTAAAATGCTGATCTACATATTCTGGAATCGCATTCAGTTTATTCAGATAGGCTCTTACCTGCGCATAATTGTTCAGGTCTCGGATATGATAATTCAGGCTGAGGTGAAAGCCAGAATCAGACAATAGAGGATTGAGATAAGCTTTGAATTCATAAGTTTTTACCGTGTTCTTCAGGTCATATTTAAGAAGGTCCACAGATATTTTCTGAGATTCTGAAAGATCAGAATAATCCAGTTTCTTTATTTCTTTCAGTAGTTTTTCAGCAAAATCAGCTTCTTTTTTGTAATGCTCTGTGGTGTAAAGTCCTAAAGGATAATCTGCGCCTTTATAGGGTTTGTGGTCCTGAAATTTCTTTATGATCTTTTCCAAAGCTAAAGAATCTTTTTGGGAATAAACCGAAGCAGAAAAAAATATGAAAATGGCCAGAAGTGCCGGGAGCAATCGCATAAATAGAATTTTTCCTAAATATAATAATTGTAATTACGTCACCCTGAATTTATTTGACTTCGTCGAATCTTCGATTTCAGGGTCTCAATTTCGTTATTCGTTAGAAACTGGAGATTCTGAAACAAGTTCAGAATGACGTCCTCGAAATTGATAATGCAACTTTTTATAGATCAATTTCCCAGAATGCGTGCCCAAAGTCTCGGCAGAAGGTTTTTGGCATCGTTCATTTCCTTTTCAGTTTCGGTGGCAATTAACTCACCGTGCTCTTTGGTTAATTTGTAGCTGAAAATAAATTCGGAATCAGGGTCTTCAATATCCATATTGCCGAACCTGAGATCATTGAAATAGAGGTCTCCGTT
>JBFGDP010000395.1:0-1936 GCA_041580575.1 Christiangramia sp. | reverse complement strand
ATCTGGAACAAAGAGGAAGTCTTAAGCGATGTTGTATGGATCATCAGAAAGTTCAGACCAGATGTGATCATTAATAGATTTGACCATCGAACACCCGGCAGCACACACGGTCACCATACCTCATCTGCCATTTTAAGTGTGGAAGCGTTTGACCTGGCTGGTTCAAAATCCGCATATCCGGGGCAATTCGAATACGTAGAAACTTTTCAACCCTCACGACTCTTCTTTAATACCTCTCCCTGGTTCTATGGAGGGGACGAGGCATTCCAGTCTGCAGACAAGTCTGATTTTATAAGTTTTGATACCGGAACTTATTTCCCGATAAAAGGGCTTTCTAATCCAGAGATCGCCTCCCTGAGTAGAAGCCAGCATCGTTCGCAGGGATTTGGCAGTACCGGTAGTCGCGGTACCCAGAAAGAATATCTTGAACTTCTTAAAGGAGATCTGCCAGATGATAATGCAGATGTATTTGAAGGTATAAATACAAGCTGGAACAGGATCGAGGGCGGGGATAAAATTGGCGAGATTTTGTACCAGGTAGAAGATCAGTTTGATTTTGGTGATCCTACCAAAAGTATTCCCGGACTTATAGAAGCCTATGGTCTTATAAAAGAACTGAAAGATCCATACTGGAAAGAGATCAAATCTGCCCAGATCAAAGAAATTATTTATGCTTCTGCTGGGCTTTTTTTGGAAGCTATCGCTGAAAAACCCACCTCTACACCATCAGAAGAAGTGCCGGTCTCCCTGGAGGCCATTAATCGTAGTGATGCCAAAATCACTCTAACTTCTGTAGAACTCACCCCAAACAATTCCATATTAAAACCTGAAGTAGCACTCGAAAATAATAGCAAATGGAATAGCAGATTGAATTTTATTATTCCTGCTTCGGCCAGCTATTCCAACCCATACTGGCTGGAAGAAATTGGCACTATGGGCATGTATTCCGTAAAGGATCAAGAGTTGCGGGGATTACCTGAAAAACAGATGCCGGCGAGGGCTACATTTCATTTACTTTTAAACGGAGTTGAAATAAGTTTTGAGAGACCTATTGTATATAAATTTAATGACGAGGTGTATGGAGAAACATATCAGAATTTTGCAATAGTCCCGCCTATTGATCTCAAATTTGAAGAAGAAGCACTTATTTTTAACAACTTAGAACCTAAGGAGATATCCATTAGGGTAACTTCGAAAAAACCGAACATCGACGGAGAATTAAATCTTATGGCGGGTAAAGGGTGGAAGGTGGAGCCTTTGAAAACCAAATTCGTCATTAGCCCATCTGGTGGTTCAGAAAATTTGAAGTTCAGGGTCACACCTCCCAAAAAGCAAAATGAAACTACTCTAAATGCTGAGGCCATTATCGACGGTAAACTCTATGATCAACATCTTATCGAAATTAATTACGACCACATTCCCGATCAAAATTTAATTAAACCGGCATCACTTAAATTGGTGAAGCTGGACATAGAAAAGAAAGGTGAACAGATAGCTTATATTGAAGGAGCCGGTGACATCGTGCCCGAGAGCCTGGAACAAATAGGCTATAAAGTAACTAAGATCAAACCTGCAGAAATCAACCTGGCGAGACTAAAAACATATGATGCTGTAGTTTTGGGAATTAGGGCGTTCAACGTGGTAGAAGATTTAAAATTTCAACAGGCTGTTCTGCATGAGTATGTTAAGCAAGGTGGAACGATGATTGTGCAGTATAATACGAGCAGAGGCCTGGTTGTAGATAATATTTCTCCATACCAATTATCCTTGTCCAGAGACCGGGTGACCGATGAAGCCTCTGATGTAATCTTTCTTTCTCCTCAGCATGCTGTTCTCAATACTCCAAATAAACTTAGTGTAAAGGACTTTGCTGGCTGGGTACAGGAACGGGGCTTATATTTCCCGGGTAGCTGGGATACAAACTTCACTGCTGTAT
>JBFGDP010000394.1:0-1940 GCA_041580575.1 Christiangramia sp. | reverse complement strand
TTTTACATTTAATATCTTTGAGTTGATATTAAAAAAAATATTTTGAAGAATATCACATCTTTTACTGAAACACCTAAGGATCTTGAGAATAATGATTTCGAACTCATGGTATCCTCACCGGGCCGTATCAACCTCATTGGGGAGCATACAGACTACAACAACGGTTTTGTGATGCCTACTGCAATCGATAAAAAGATCATCCTAAAGTTTAAGAAGAATGGAACGAGAGACTTCTGCCGAATCTTTAGTAAAACCTTTCAAAAAGGATTTGAATTTTACCTGGATAAATCTATAGAAAAAGGCAATGGTTGGGAAAATTATATACTTGGTGTGGTGCAAGAGATCATTAATAAAGATCTAAAACCGGAAGGTTTTGACTGTTTTATCGAAAGCAAATTACCGGTGGGTGCCGGCATAAGCTCCTCTGCAGCCCTGGAATGTGGTATCGCCAGTGGAGTAAATGCTCTTTTTGATCTTGGTCTGTCCGATCTTGAGATCGTAAAGTTATCTCAGAAGGCTGAAAATGAATTCGTAGGATCCAACTGCGGAATTATGGATCAGTTTGCCTCGGTGATGAGCAGGAGAGGAACAATTATAAAACTTGATTGTCTTAATCTTGAATCTGAATATATTCCTGCAGATTTTAAAAACTGTAAATTGTTATTACTGAATACCAATGTATCTCATAACCTGGCCGACAGCGAATATAATTCCCGCCGTGAAGAATGCGAAGCAGCCATACAGGTTATTCAGAAAGAATTTCCCGCAATAGCCTCACTAAGGGATATTTCTTTCGAAATACTGAAGAATTTCAAAAATAAACTCTCCGCGAAGATATATAATCGCTGTCTGTACATTCTAAACGAAAATGAGCGTGTTTTAGCAGCAGCCAAAGAACTTAGGTCTGGTAATCTCAAAAGCTTCGGAAAACTTATGTATGCTTCTCACGAAGGTCTTAAAAATCAATATGAAGTTAGTTGTAAAGAGCTGGATTTCCTGGTAGATCATTCCAGGAACAAAGATTTCATTTATGGCTCCCGTATGATGGGCGGCGGTTTTGGTGGCTGTACCATAATCCTGATTGAAGAAGATCAAATAGATTCCTATATCCAGGAAGTTTCAGAAGCATATTTTCAGGAATTCAATATCAAACTGGATGCAATTAGTGTGCTACCAGATGAGGGCACTCAAATTTTGAAAAATTAGGACCATGAATAGCGAGCTGAATAACATTCCTCACAGAAGATATAATATACTTACCGGCGAATGGATCCTGGTTTCCCCGCATAGAACTAAAAGACCATGGCAGGGAAAAACAGAAGAAAATAAGTCCCTAAAAAAAGAAACCTATGATCCCTCCTGCTATTTATGCCCTGGAAATTCGCGGGCAAGCGGAGAAACAAATCCAGATTATAAAGAGCCCTATTCATTCAGAAACGATTTTTCATCTCTACTTCCAGATTCACCTGAGATCAATTTCCAGGAAGGTCTGCTTAAGGCAGATAGCGAAAGAGGAATCTGCAAAGTAGTTTGCTTCTCTCCAGATCATTCGCTTACCCTCCCGCTAATGGCAGTTGAAGATATTACGAAGGTAGTACAGACCTGGAAAAAAGAATATATTGACTTAGGCGCGGCAGAGGATATAAATTATGTGCAGATCTTTGAAAATAAAGGGGCGATCATGGGATGCAGCAATCCGCATCCTCACGGACAGATCTGGTCACAATCTTCCATACCCACCGAGATCCTGAAAAAATCTTCAAAATTCAGGGAATACTGGGAGCTGCATACAAGAAGTCTTTTATCAGATTATTTAGAGCAGGAACTCGAAGCCGGCGAAAGGATCCTGGATGAGAATGAACATTTTGTAAGCCTTATTCCTTACTGGGCGGTCTGGCCTTTTGAAGCGATGATCATCCCGAAAAGACATCTTCAGCATA
>JBFGDP010000393.1:0-1975 GCA_041580575.1 Christiangramia sp. | reverse complement strand
GGCTATTGCGGGAAATTCTTTCTGAATAATCTGTATGGCAGTTTCACATTCTTCACGGCGGGAATTATATTCGCTGTTGGCAAGGTTATGAGATACATTGGTATTCAGTAATAACAATTTACAGTTTTTAAAATCTGCCGGAATGTATTCAGATTCAAGATTAAGACAATCCAGCTTTATGATCGTTCCGGTCCTGCTCATCACCGAGGCAAACTGATCCATAATTCCGCAGTTGGATCCTACGAATTCATTTTCAGCCTTCTGAGATAACTTTACGATCTCAAGATCGGTTAATCCCAAATCAAAAAGAGCGTTAATTCCACTGGCCACGCCGCATTCCAGAGCTGCAGAGGAGCTTATGCCGGCACCCACCGGTAATTTGCTTTCGATAAGGCAGTCAAAACCTTCCGGTTTTTGATCTTTATTAATGATCTCTTGCACCACACCAAGTATATAATTTTCCCAACCCCTACCTTTTTTTATAGTTTTATCCAGGTGAAATTCAAATCCTTTTTGAAAGGTTTTACTAAAGATTCGGCAGAAGTCCTTCGTTCCATTCTTCTTAAACTTTAGGATGATCTTTTTATCGATTGCAGTAGGCATCACAAAACCGTTGTTGTAGTCTGTATGCTCCCCAATGAGGTTGATACGGCCCGGTGAGGATACTATGAGTTCGAAATCATTATTCTCAAGATCCTTAGGTGTTTCAGTAAAAGATGTGATATTCTTCAAAATATTTTTTTTAATATCAACTCAAAGATATTAAATGTAAAATATACATTTAATATGATTTTTGAAAAATTTTGAAATCTCTATCTTTATCAAAATTTAAATTTAAAAATGACTCAAAATACCACGGATTTCTATCAGGTAAAAGAGAAAATGTATGTGGCCACAGATTGTATCATTTTCGGTTTACACGAAGGTAAATTAAAACTTCTGGTATTTAAGAGGAAAGTAGAACCTTTAAGTGGAGAGTGGTCCCTGATAGGGAGTTTTGTTCGCCTGGACGAAGACCTTGAGGTAGCAGGGCAAAGGGTATTGCATGAAGCTACCGGGCTTGAGAATGTCTTTATGCAGCAATTAAAAAGCTATGGTAAAAAGGACCGGGACCCCGGTTATCGCTGTATTTCAGTTGCCCAATATGCTTTGATCAGGATCGATGATTATAATGAACAGGTGGTGGAGCAACATGGTGCTAAATGGTTCGAAATTGATGATCTGCCTGCTTTAATTCTGGATCATGATCTTATGGTACAGGACGCGTTAAGACAATTAAGGCAAAATGCCAGGTACCAGCCTATTGGCTTTGAATTACTGCCAGAGAAATTTACCATCCCGCAGCTACAGTTATTATACGAAGCGATCTACCAGAAAGAACTTGACCCAAGAAATTTCAGGAAAAAGGTTTTTTCATTTAATGTCCTGGAAAAACTGGACGAGAAAGATAAGTCCACAAGTAAAAGGGGCGCCTTTTTATACAAATTCAATTACGAGAATTATCAGAAACTTTTAAAATCGGGATACAACTTCGAGATAGCATAATCGTTATCTGCTAGTATTTTTCTGAATAATAATTGTAATATTTACATTTATTCTTAATTTTAGAGAAATATGTGCCATGGCAAATCGATTGAACAGACGAAAATTGCTTAAGAATCTTAGCCTGGGTGCAGGGATTCTAAGTGTTCCCGGTATTTCAGGTGTTTTTGCCTCAGAACTAAGTTCAAAGGCTGAGCTTTCGAAACCTTATTCCATTTCGGGAAAAATCAACCATTCGGTTTGCAGGTGGTGTTACCAGGATATTCCGCTGGAAAAGTTTGCCAAAGCCTGTGCGAAAATGGGATTGAAGGGTATTGATCTTTTAAGGCCATCTGAATGGGATATCGTGGAAAAAGAAGGCCTGGTGTGTACTATGGCTACAGATGATTTTGCCAGTATTACCGAAGGTTTTAACGATCTGAAGAATCACGCT
>JBFGDP010000392.1:0-1987 GCA_041580575.1 Christiangramia sp. | reverse complement strand
TGGTAGGTCTCAGGGAATTGCCGAAGTGCATACCATGGATATTATGGCTGAAGTTGTGCATGCAGTTCTTGGTTATCTTGAAGTTGGGGAATATAGCATTGCCGGCCATAGTATGGGTGGTTATGTGAGTTTGGAATTGCTCAAAAAATTTCCTATGCTAATAAAGAGCCTGGTCCTGATCAATTCTACACCTGTTGAAGATACCTTAGAAAGAAAAAAAATCAGGGACAGGTCGGTTAAGCTTGTAAAGAAAAATAAAGATGCCTATGTAAGTATGGCTATTACAAACCTGTATTCAGATACTAGTAGAGAAAGGTTGAAAAATGAAATAGAAATTTTGAAAGAGAGGGCTAAGGTCATGAAGGCTATGGATATTTCAGCCGCCATAAAAGGTATGAAAATTCGCACAAGTTATTTAGAGGTTTTGCAGAGCTTTTGTGGTCAGAAAGTTATAATGGCTGGTAAAGAAGATCCTATCCTGGGATACAGGGAGTTAGAAAAAGTAGCTTCAGCGTGTGGTTGCGAGTTTCATTTACTGGAAAACGGTCATAATTCATATATGGAATCAACAGAAGAATTAGTAAAAATTATGCATTTCATCGAATAATTAACACGTTTTGTCGATCATTTAACTTTTTTTTATACTTTAGAAAACTAGAAATCAGAATTTTAACCTATTATGAAAAAAGAACACCCTACTTCGTTTTCATTTGCCAGGGTTTTTTGCAAATTCTTTGGGCATGAATTAAGGGTCTCAAAGAACATTACTAATCATGTTCATGAGTATCAATGTAAAAAATGTGGCATGGAATTAACAGATACTGCAGATGGCTTCCTGGCCCGGCTTACTCCTAAATTCAAAGAAACCAACGCATACCTGGCAAAAATTCATAAGAAACGCAAAGAAGTGTTCTCAGCATTTAACGAGGTATCTCTTGAAAGTTAGTCTAAAATAGTTAGGATTTAGATCTAACTGGTTGATTTTAGTATGTTTATAGGTAATTTTTTAACTTGAACCCCGAATTATTTAACTTTTTGTTATAAATTAAGTAATAATTAGTTGTTAATAATCAGCGCATTATGAAAATTGACGATTCCTTTCTGTTTTCCTTCGCGAAAATTCGCTGTAATATATTTGGTCATTTATTTAAAATATCCAAAGACGTAACAGATCATCTCCATGAATACAAGTGCCGGTATTGTGGTCTTGAAATGACCGATACGGCAAGTGGATTCTGGGCGAGGTTGACACCGAAATTCAAAGAAACAAATGAGTATATTGCCAGAATCCACCAAAGGCGGAAAAGGCGACTGCTTAAAAAAATTTCTTAATCTTCTTTGTTTTCCATGGAATTCCATCCCCTTGCTATCAATGGTAATTTCTGGTTGGCCCTGGTGACCAGGTGCATGCCTTCATTCTCATCGGTCATATGACCAATAACGGTTAAGTGCGGATTTCCCTTTATTTTATCGTAATCATCCTGGGAAATAGTAAATAACAATTCGTAATCTTCTCCACCGCTCAGCGCTATCATGGTGCTGTCTATTTCAAATTCCTCGCATACCGAAATAACCGCAGGATCTAAAGGTATTTTTTCCTCATAAAGATTCGCGCCTACCTTAGAGTTTTTGCACAGGTGAATAATTTCAGAAGATAAACCATCGCTGATATCGATCATTGAGGTGGGTTTTACATCAAGATCTTTCAATAAAGGCACAATATCTTTTCTAGCTTCTGGTTTTAATTGCCTTTCAATGAGGTATGTATATTGGTCCAGATCTGGCTGAGAATTAGGATTTGCTTTAAATACCTCTTTTTCTCTTTCCAGTACCTGTAATCCCATATAAGCTGCGCCAAGATCTCCGGAAACCACCAGCAGATCGTTGGGTTTAGCTCCATTCCTGTATGTGATTTCATCTTTAGCCGCAGAACCAAGTGCTGTTATACTAATCATTAATCCAGAAGTAGAAGAGGTGGTATCTCCAC
>JBFGDP010000391.1:0-1994 GCA_041580575.1 Christiangramia sp. | reverse complement strand
TTTACTTCGGGAATTCTTTTTTAGCCGGTCCAGGCTTTTATGATATACAATCCGGTATAACCAGGTCGAAAATTTTGACTCTCCCCTAAAGCTGGCTAAGGAGTCAAAAGCCTTGATAAGACTATCCTGGGCTATCTCCTCTGCTTCTTCCCTAACCTTTATAATTCTGATGGCAATCGTAAATACATAATTCTGATAGCGATCAACCAGTTCCCCAAAGGCATTGGTATTGCCATTAAGGACTAAATCTATCAATTCCTGGTCGGTTTTCCTGATCATTATTAGGTATGACGACAATATTTCACTTTCGGTTACAAATAGTTAAAAAATAAATTTACACTTTTTTGTAACCGGACTTTCAATCCTGGCGTCCTAATAGAAAACGAACATTATTTTCACAATTAAAAATCAAAATTTATGGGATCTGAAGTCATTGTTTTACCTGTTATCTTCGGAACAGTATTCGGAATGTTTTACTTGTATATTTCTGCCAGAAACCGCGAACGCCTGGCGCTAATAGACAAAGGAGCAGACGCAAGCATCTTTTATAGTAAGAAAAAACATGTCACTCCTGTCTGGAAAGTGATCGTGATCAACCTCGCTTTGTTGCTTGCCGGTATTGGTTTGGGAATCTTCCTGGCTAATCTCCTTGCGATCAACCTGGGAGTAGACGAGGATGTAGCCTACCCCGGCACGATATTTCTCCTGGCCGGTCTTGGTCTATTCGCCGGATTCTTTGCAACGAAAAAACTTAATGAGGATGCTTAGAACTTTTATTAATTGAAAATCATCACATCCCGGGTATTTTATCCGGGATTTTTCTTTAATACTAGTGGCTAAAAGAATTTTACTAATTTTAACCCACAACCAACCAAACCAACCAATGAAAAAATTCGCAATTGAAATCAAGTGGGGTATAATTTTCAGCCTCATTTCTCTGGCATGGGTATTCCTAGAAAAAATACTGGGCTGGCATGATGAGAATATCGCTCAACACGCGATCTATACCAACTTGTTTGCTATCGTCGCAATTGTTCTCTATGTTCTGGCCCTGCTGGATAAGCGCAAAAATTTCTACAACGGCCAGATGACCTGGAGCCAGGGATTTATATCGGGAATAGTGATCAGCATTGTAGTGGCCATCCTCTCTCCCGTTGCCATGTATATAACCCATAATTTTATCACTCCTGATTATTTTACCAATGTGATCGATTATTCTGTAGAGAGCGGTGTGATGAAAAGGGAGGATGCCGAAGAATATTTCAACCTTACTTCATATATCATTCAGTCTTTTTTCTTTGCGCTGGTAGTCGGGGTGGTTACCTCAGCGGTAGTGGCGTTTTTTGTGAGGACGAAGAAGTAATATATACTTTAGGATCAATAATAACCGTCATGCTGAACTAGTTTCAGCATCCTTCATTAAGACAATGAGAGGCGAATGATAGGAAAATTAAAATTTTTGCAACTAAATTGTTCTCATCTAATCCACCTTAAGACCCTGAAATAAATTCAGGGTGACGTAAAATTTCTGGTAAAGAAAAATTAGATCTTCAACAACAAATTAGGATCAGGGCAGTTCTTTAAATACCTGTCCAGATCGTCTTTTTTCACAACTCCGGGATAATCCCCTGAATATCCCTGCATATTCTCCATGATCTGAAAATGCAGGTGCGGGGCGTAATCGCCATTTTCCTGTAAATCACCTAATTCCGCGATCTTATCCCCCGCTTTAACCTTTGCACCCACCGTAAGACTTCCCAGTGATTTCCGCGAAAGGTGACCATACAGCGTATAAAAAGTTCGGTTATTTTCTATATGTTCCAAAATGATCGTAGGGCCGTAATCCCCGAAATTATCATTATCCTGGAAACTGTGGATCTTAGCGTCCAAAGGACTCAAGATATCTGAATAAGCGGGAACCCAGATGTCAAGACCTATGTGAATATTTCGGTTAGCTTCCTTTTCATTATTGAACAATTCACTTCGGTTATACA
>JBFGDP010000390.1:0-2001 GCA_041580575.1 Christiangramia sp. | reverse complement strand
TAGGCCAATTACCAGAAGTAAAATTCCCAGGCTAATATTTCGTTTATTTTTTGTGGCGATATTAACATCCTGATGATGTTGTAAAATACTCACATTATCCATTTTTCGAAGGTCATCTAGTACTGAGGGTGTTACTTCAACTAAAAGCCGGTCACCAACCCTAAGTTCTATATCATCAGATTTTTTATCAAAAACTCTTTTCCCTGGATTACGCAGACTTTTCCGCTTTCCAATGGCCAGAGGAACTGCTCCGTGCAGATCATACCAGCCAACGGTCTTTATACTTTTTCCTATTAAGGGTGAATTAGGAAGCATAAGAATTTCTACCAGTTCGATATTCTCATCTATCTCCTCCGATTTAGTAGAGGCCGTAGTCCCCGTATTTTCAAATTTTCTAATTACCGTAAAATCACCGGAATCTTTTAATTTGATCAATTGTTCAATATTACAACGTAGCAATAATTGATCAGCTTCCTGGAGGGTGGTATATTTTCCCGGATGTTCGTGTATTACTCCCTTTCTTTTCAAGCGAATTACCTGAATATCATCTTCATTTATTCCGAAAACCTGTTTAATATTTTTTCCTATTAAACTGGAATTCTTTGAGATGATCACCTTAGTAATAAATTCATCCAGATCATAATCAGCTTTAAGGTCGGTTTTCTTTCTCCTTGGAAGAAATCTTACCATTAAACTTACCACGATGATAGTAATAACCATAAAGATGGCTCCTAACCATGTAAACTCAAAAAAGCCAAACCTTTCTACACCCCGGCGAATTGCCACTGCATTTACAATAAGGTTGGTAGATGTTCCCATCAGTGTGCAACTACCACCAATAATTGCTGCAAACGAAACCGGTAATAATAATTTTGAATTCGGTATGGCATATTTCTCGGTTAACTCATCTATGATTTTTACAAAGACTAGCACTACAGCGGTGGTGTTTATAAATGCTGAAATACTCCCGGCTATAAACATAAATACAGGTACCATTATAAGTAAAGGGAGGCCCCGTAATTTTTTTAAACCCTGAGCCAGCCAGTCTATTACGCCGTTATCTTCCAGACCAATAGCAATGATCATCAGTGATAAAACAGTTATAGTGGCCGGGCTGGAGAAACCCGATATGGCTTCTTCCGGACTTACTAAATTTGTAAGTAATAAGAGCCCGAGAATAATAAACGCAATCTTATCTACCGGAAAAATTTCCAGGGCAAACAGTAAAATTATCAGCAATAGAATTCCAAATAAGATCAGAATTTCTGGAGTCATAACACGCGTTTAGCTTCCATAAAATTAAGTTTAAGTTATAAGATA
The DNA here is from genome assembly GCA_041580575.1 of Christiangramia sp. Classification (GTDB taxonomy): domain Bacteria; phylum Bacteroidota; class Bacteroidia; order Flavobacteriales; family Flavobacteriaceae; genus Christiangramia. Next base: position 681 of record JBFGDP010000390.1, on the reverse strand, counting down.
TTTAGGTTTTCAGAAATATTTATGATTCTTATAAGACCCTGACCCGAAACAGTTCCTTATTATTAATATGTATCAAAACTGAAGTATAATGAGTAGAGGATTTGTTAAGGAAGATGATCAGGAAGAACCGGTACTTGTACCCCCACGCGCGGCAATTCCCCACGGTGTTATTAATTATGTCACCAGTAATGGCCTGAAGGAACTAAAAGAGGAATTAAATACTTTGGAAACATCCCGCTCTCAAATCAATGCTGAAAATGAAACTGAAAAAAGGCGGGACCAGAGCTTGATAGATGCTAAGATAAATTTATTAAAAGAACGCCTGAATACCGCCAGATTGCTCACTCCTGTGGATTTGCCAAAAGACGAAGTACGATTTGGCGCACATGTTGAAATTGAGAATTTAGATTCTGGCCAGATACAGAAATTTCAAATAGTAGGTGTAGATGAAGCAGATATAAAAAAGAAAAAAGTAGCTTTTGTAGCACCTATTGCCAGGGCACTAACGGGGAAAAAAGTCGGAGAGTTACTGGAGTTTAAATTAGGGAATGAACTTAGAAAGTTCAAGGTCCTTAAAATTGATTATTGATCATCTCGCTTCTGCAAATTAAATTCAATATCATCTACGATATCACCAAATTCACTTATTTCAATATTGAAAGATTGAACTTCTGAACTTTT
>JBFGDP010000389.1:0-2031 GCA_041580575.1 Christiangramia sp. | reverse complement strand
AAGTAATGAGTGAAGACATCAGTTATAAAAGGGTCTATACCGGACCCGAAACCAACGTACAATATTTACAGGAATTATTCGAAAAGGAAGGGATACACTCCAGAGTTCGAAATGATTTTGACTCGGGACTAAGAGCCGGTTTTGGTGGAGGCTTACCTGGACAGGTATTGCTGTTCGTTCTGGAAAAAGAATATGACCTGGCCCTGAGGATCGCCAAGCAAACCTTTCCAAAAGATTTTGATAATGAATAACGAAGAGCTTAATAACGGCGATACCGGTTTACAAAGAAATAAATGGAACCTCATCCTGGGAATATTATTTCTTGGATATGGTAGTTTTAGACTCTATCAAAAACTTCAAATGGGCGAAACAGACGCATTCGGGATATTGCTGGCTGTAGGTTTTATAGGTTTTGGTATTTATGACCTCTGGAAATATTATAAAGGCGTATAAGTAATTTAAAACAAAAAACTCCCGGCGAAACGGGAGCTTTTTGTTTTATTAAAAAATTTAAAATTTTTCTTCTACCATTTAATGATCGTACTCCCCCAGGTGAACCCACTACCAAAAGCGGCAAGCACCACATTATCTCCTTCTTTTATCTTCCCTTCTTCCCAGGCCTCAGTTAAGGCGATTGGTATGGAAGCTGCGGTGGTATTTCCATATCTCTGGATATTATTATAAACCTGATCATCCTTTAGCTTGAATTTCTGCTGAACAAACTGAGATATTCTTAGGTTAGCCTGGTGCGGGATAAGCATATCTATATCTGAAACTTCCAGTCCATTTGCCTGCAATCCTTCGTTTATAACTTCTGAAAAACGTTGAATCGCGTTTTTGAATACGAACTGTCCATTCATATAAGGATAATATGGTATGTCATCACCCTGTGGATTTTCGGCAATAATCTCTGGCACCCAATGCTCTGTACTTGGTCCTTTTAAGGATAATTCTAGAGCATGCTTACCTTCAGAATGTAAATGCGTAGATAAAATGCCCTCTCCGTTGTGATCGCTTCTGGTAAGAACTGCTGCTCCTGCTCCATCCCCAAAGATCACAGAAACTGAACGACCCCTGGTTGTGAAATCAAGACCTCCACTATGGTTCTCACTTCCTATCAACAAAACATTCTTATACATCCCTGTTTTAATAAACTGGTCTGCCACAGACATACCGTATATAAAACCGCTACACTGGTTACGTACATCCAGTGCTGGGCACGTGTCTATTTCCAGCATTTCCTGAACCTGAACACCACATCCAGGGAAATAATAGTCTGGACTCAGGGTTGCAAAAACGATAAGATCTATATCATCTTTAGAAATACCCGCACGTTCTATAGCGATTTTAGCTGCCTTGACGCCCATGATGGCGGTAGTATTGCCGTCACCTTTTTTAATATGTCTTCGTTCTTTAATTCCTGTACGTTCAGTGATCCATTCGTCATTAGTCTCCATCATTTTGGATAGGTCATCATTAGTGACAACGTTTTCCGGAACATATTTTCCTAATCCTGCAATTTTTGTCTGATACATGGACGATAATTATGATATTAAAAATTATTCTTATTAAATTTAAGCAAATTGTAAAAAAACGGGCTCGCAATATAATAAACATTAACATTGATTCCGTTTTTGCTATCCTTAAAGTTTCAATTAAAATTTAATTTATGAACCGAGTTTTTATTTGCCTTTCGGCCTTATTCCTATTTTATTCAGGATTAGTCGCCCAGGAGAACCTGGATTACCAAAAACCACCCAAAGAAATCCTTGATCTAATTGACGTCCCTCTTGCTCCTACAACAATTATAGACAGTGATGCAGAAATGATGGTCTTTCTTTACCGTGATCAATTCAAGAGTATTGCAGAATTAAGTGAGGAAGAAATGAGATTGGGAGGTCTTCGCATCAATCCTGTTACTAATATTAATAGCAGAGCCAGGTATTATAATGATCTTAAGGTAAAACCTGTAAATGGTAATTCCCCTAAAGACGTTATGGGGCTACCTGAATCTCCCCGTCTCACAAATTT
>JBFGDP010000388.1:0-2041 GCA_041580575.1 Christiangramia sp. | reverse complement strand
TAAATGTACTGGGGCCAGATGTCAATGAATCTTACTATAAATTCTCTGTAAATAAGGATAATGCGGTGCGTTTCGGGATGGGTGCCATTAAAGGTGTAGGTTCCGGAGCGGTTGCGACCATTGTAGAGAATAGAAAAACAAAGGAAGGTCCATATCGATCCATTTTTGATATGGCCAAAAGAATAGACCTTAGAGCAGCGAATAAAAAGGCTTTCGAGAATCTTGCTCTTGCTGGAGGATTCGATGGTTTTGGAACAACGCACAGAGCACAATATTTTCACGATGACGGCAACGGGATGAGCTTCCTGGAGAAAGTGGTAAAGTATGCCCAGAAATTCCAGGAAAGTCAGAACTCATCACAGGTAAGCCTTTTTGGGGAAGCCAGCGATGTGCAGATCCCGGAGCCGGAAGTGCCTCCCTGTGAAGAATGGGGAACCATGGAGAAGCTGCGACGTGAAAAAGAGGTGGTAGGGATCTATATTTCAGGACATCCACTAGATGATTTCAAGATAGAAATGAATTACTTCTGCAACGGGAAATTATCAGATTTCAGGAATCTGGAAGCTATCGTGAACAGAGATCTCACAATTGGCTGCGTTGTGGTAGATGTGCAGCACAGGGTTTCCAAAAACGGGAAAGGCTGGGCGATCTTCACCGTTGAAGATTATGATGAATCCTATGAATTCAAAATATTCGGGGAAGAGTATTTGCGGATGAAGCACTTTTTTGTTCCCAACAATTTCATTCATATGAAGGTCTTTGTGAAAGAAGGCTGGACTAATAAAGATACTGGGAAAAAAGGCGAGCCAAGAATTCAGTTCAGGGAAATGAACCTGCTGCATGATGTGATGGATAAAAACGCTAAGAAACTAACCATTCAGCTTAATATAGATGATCTTAAGAATGAAAAGATAGAATGGTTAAAAGATACTTTTATGAGTCATAAAGGCGACTGCCATCTTAATTTCGTGGTGTATGAAATGAAAGAGCAGGTAAAGTTACGCATGCCGAGTAGAAAACATAAGATCAAGATATCACAGGAACTCATCGAAGCCCTGGAGGCTGAGCAGTTTATGTATAAGTTGAATTAGACGTCTGATTAAATCGTCAAGCTGTCCCGACGTTTCGGGAGTTTCAGCTTCTCTTTGTGAGATCCTGAAACAAGTTCAGGATGACGGGTAGGTATAAATCTGGGCCAGGGATTGAGGCAGGCTACCGTGTAGCGCCGAAAGCCCGGTCGCCGGAGCGGGAGCGAAGGCTGAGGCCCCCTGATAAAACCTGACAATATGCATATAGTCAAATGCAATATTGGGGATGTAAGGAATATTTATTTTATTGACTACTTTTACGAATCAAATTAAAAACATATAAAAAATAATATATTATGGCTGTTGAAATAACCGACGCGAATTTTGAAGAACAAGTGCTTAAAAGTGATAAGCCTGTAATGGTAGATTTTTGGGCTGCATGGTGCGGACCTTGTAGAATGGTAGGACCAATCATTGATGAAATAAGTTCTGAATATGAAGGGAAAGCCGTTGTAGGGAAGCTTGATGTAGATGCTAACCAGGAATTCGCTGCTAAATACGGGGTTAGAAATATCCCAACTGTTCTTGTTTTCCAAAATGGAGAAGTAGTAGGACGCCAGGTTGGAGTTGCTCCAAAGCAAACTTATGCAGACGCTATCGACCAGTTATTGTAATAGCTGATATCATATACTAAAAAAAGCCTCGCAAATTGCGGGGTTTTTTTTATTCATAAAGTATCGGTAATTTCATACACGATGAATATAGAGAAGGAACTTCACGAAACCGGCGGATTTTTGAATCTGGACCTCCTGGCGAAACAGGTGGTCGAAGGATATATCTCAGGGATTCATAAAAGTCCGTTTCACGGGTTTTCGGCGGAATTTGCAGAACATAAGATCTACAATAACGGGGAGAGTACACGGCATATTGACTGGAAGCTATATGCAAAGACAGATAAATTATATACCCGGCGGTATGAGGAAGAAACGAATTTGAGGTGTCATTTGATCCTG
>JBFGDP010000387.1:0-2042 GCA_041580575.1 Christiangramia sp. | reverse complement strand
CTACAGGTTCCCAAAGTTCGATCTTGTTACCTTCAGGGTCCATGATCCAACCGAATTTCCCGTAATCATAGCTTTCCATCTCTCCTACAACTTCTACCCCTTCTTCTTTTAGGACTTGCAGCAATTCTTCAAGATTTTCAACCCTGAAGTTCATCATGAACGGCTTTTCTGAGGGCTTATAATAATCTGTATCCTCATTCATCGGGCTCCATTGCGTGGAGCAATCATTCCCTTCTTTGTCCCTCCACCAGAAGGTACAACCATATTGGTCTGTGTTTAAGCCCAGGTGCTTATTGTACCAGTTTTTCACATTATCGGGATCTTTTGCTTTAAAGAAAAAACCTCCTAAACCTGTAACCCTGTTTTTCATAATTCTTATTTATTGGTGCCCCTGCCAAATTCTGCAAGGATCTTATCTGCAATTACAGTGGCCAGACCTTCGTGAGATTCTACCGTCCATCCGGCAACATGCGGACTAAGTAACGTATGTGGCATGAACATCAATTCTCTCAGCGCCTCAGGTATAGCATCGGCCGCACTTATAGAGACATTCTTTTTATTTGAAAACAGGCTCTCAAAACTGGCTTTCTCATATTCCAGGACATCCAGACCAGCACCGAGTATCTTTTGCTCTTTAAGGGCTTCAACAAGATCTGCGGTGACCACGCTTTTCCCCCTGGCGGTATTGATAAACCAGAAAGGCTTTTTAAATTTAGCGATAAAATCTTTATTTATCATTTGGTCTGTTTCTTTGGTCCAGGGAGTATGCAGGCTAACCACATCTGCCTTTTCAAAGAACTCTTCGTAATCCACCTGCCGTGCATTTTCGTCACCAATGCCCTTTCTTATATCATAGAAGATCACATCGACTTCGAATCCACGAAGTTTTTTGGCAAATGCTTTTCCCATATTTCCATAGCCAATGATTCCTACTGTTTTACCATCCAGTTCCACACCACGGTTCTCTTCCCGGTGCCACAAACCTTCCCTTACTTCTTTATCGGCTTTATTTAAACGGTTAAAAAGGGATAGCAACATTCCCAGGGCATGCTCTCCAACGGCATTTCTATTCCCCTCTGGAGCAGAAAACAATTTAATCCCTCTTTGCCGGGCATAGTCCACATCTATACTTTCCAGTCCCGCCCCAACCCGGGCAATAAATTTTAGATTGGGAGCAGCATTGATAAATTCCCTGTCTATCCGGTATCGGCTCCTAATCACGATACCGTCATATAAATGTTGATTTTGTAGAGTCTCTTCCCTAGATTGTTCGTAACCCTCAATATTATGATGTCCTGCCTCTTCCAGTTTCTTCATCAAGGTTGAATGATTGGTATCGGCATGCAAAATGATCATAAGTTGTCTCTTTTTCAGATTAATATAAAAATAGCTCTTTCCGCGAAATCAATTTCAATTGAAAAACGGACCTGCAAAGATAAAAAATGATATTCAGCACTCCCGGGAAAGGGGTGGGCATTCTAAAATCCCAGTATGGTCTTAGCCAGGTAAAAGAAAATAAAGATCCCGAAGATATCATTACTGGTTGTAATGAATGGACCTGTAGCGATCGCAGGGTCTATCCCCTGTTTATCCAGAATAATGGGTACGAAGGTACCTATTAAGGCAGCGATAATGATCACAGTCACCAGGGCCAGGGCGATGGTAAAGCTTACGATCTGGGGTTGCCCCACGATCAATCCAAAAATGATCACCAGGATTCCCAATACCACTCCATTAATAAGGGTTAAACCAATTTCTTTTATAAGCCTGTTAAACAAGCTGCCTCTTAAATTATCATTTGCCAGACCCTGTACAATGATCGCGCTCGATTGCACTCCTACATTCCCGGCCATCGCAGCGATAAGAGGGGTAAAAAAGAAAAGCTCCACATAGTTGGCCAGGGCTTCTTCAAAACCTTTCATCACATACACTGCTCCTAGGCCACCAAACAATCCCAGGATCAACCATGGTAATCTTGCGCGGGTAAGCCTCCAGATACTGTCATCTGCCTCTACATCTTCAGAGATACCTGCAGCCATCTG
>JBFGDP010000386.1:0-2048 GCA_041580575.1 Christiangramia sp. | reverse complement strand
CAAGGGAGAGAATGGGGTACATAGACTTGTAAGGATATCTCCATTTGATTCTAATGCCAAAAGGCATACTTCGTTTGCTTCGGTGTATGTGTATCCACTGGTAGATGAAACTATTGAAATTGATATTAATCCCTCAGATCTTAGCTGGGAAACCATGCGTTCATCTGGTGCCGGAGGACAGAATGTAAATAAGGTTGAGACAGCGGTGCGGCTGCGCCATGCTCCCACCGGTATTGTGATCGAAAATTCTGAAACTAGATCCCAGCTGGAGAATAAAAACAAGGCCATGCAGCTTTTGAAATCTCAACTTTTTGAGATCGAGTTACAGAAACGACAGGAACAGAGACGCGAGATCGAAGATTCTAAAATGAAAATAGAATGGGGCTCTCAAATTAGAAATTATGTAATGCATCCTTATAAACTGGTCAAAGATGTAAGAACTGCTGAAGAAACCGGGAATGTTGATGCTGTAATGAATGGTGAGATCGACCAGTTCTTAAAAGCCTTTCTCATGATGATGGGCCAAAAGACCGAAAGTTGATAAAATTCCAGCGCAATTGGTTTTTATGTTTTAAATATTTGATTATTTTAAAAAGGAAAATAGTTAGTAATGTTAAAGATCTATCATAACGCCAGATGTAGTAAATCCAGAGAAGGACTTGAAATATTAAAGAACTCTGGCAAAGATTTTGAAATTAAAGAGTATTTAAAAGATCCGTTAAGTGAAAATGAACTGGAACAATTAATTAATAAGCTTGACATCACTCCTATTCAATTAGTAAGAAAGAACGAAAAGATCTGGAAAGAGAATTATAAAGATAAGGATCTTAGTGATCGTGAATTGATCACCGTGATGGTTAAAAATCCTAAACTTATAGAAAGACCTATAGTAGAAGAAGAGAAAAAAGCGGTCGTTGGCAGGCCTACCTCAGAAATTGAAAAATTGCTTTAAATAGTATCGGAATGAAAGTTCAACATAAAATAGCATTGATTAGTGTCGCAGCTGCCGCGGTGGCTGGTTTCGTATATTCCCAAATCCATATCCACGAACGCAATAGGCGTGAGATAAAGGATGTGGCAAGAGAATTGGCCATTACGTGGAAAGATCAGCTGCAACTTAATGAAGAACAAACCAGGTTACTGGAAGATTCTATAATAGAGTATACCATTAAGAAAAATGAGATCATAAATTCCAGTCTTGGCACCAATCAGCAGATTGATAAGTTAAAGAGCATTCAAAAAAATGAGTATAAAACTCTTCGTAAATTTATGGCTGAAGATCAGTTCGAAAACTATATTTTTCTGAACAAACAACTCACCAGAAAATCCTGATATCCCGAAGATTATATTTTTGTTTAATTATTTTAATTATTAGTTTAACAAAATATTAACCGCAAGGGATTAAACCTTCCCCTTTAGTATTGGTCATACTACCAAAAATTGACCATGACCAAAAATAAGATCTTTTCGCTTAGCCTGATAATAGGTGTCTTAAGCATTCTATTCTTTCCTGCATTTGCACAGGGCCCTTCAAACACCAAGAAAAATACCATTACTGGTAGAGTCATTGATAACGAACTCGAAGTACCGCTGGAATACGCAACCATCTCTGTTCAAAATGTTGAGGATCCTACAGATATTAACGGAGGTATCACCGATGCTAATGGTGAATTTGCGGTTGAAGTAAGAAATGGCACCTATAATATTTTCATAGAATTCATTTCCTACGAAACCAGAGAGTTTAGGAACCGTGTGATTAAAAAAGACCTTGACCTTGGGACTATCAAACTGGGCCTTGGTTCCGAAAGCCTGGATGAGGTTGTGGTAAGAGCTGAAACCACGCAGGTGGATATAAGGCTGGATAAAAAAATATATAATATTGGAAAAGATCTTACCACTGCCGGGGGTACTGTAAGCGATGCTCTTAATAATGTACCTTCTATCTCTGTAGATCTTGAAGGAGGAATAAGTTTGAGAGGAAATGAGAATGTTAGAATTCTTATTAATGGTAAGCCATCTGCAATGGCAGGTTTTGGCAGTACAGACGT
>JBFGDP010000385.1:0-2055 GCA_041580575.1 Christiangramia sp. | reverse complement strand
CCGTTAGGGCAGGTTTATTCCAATAAAAATGACCCTTTCTTAATTTCCTTTTCCACGGTGGATGCTGCTGCAGCTGCATATCGAGGGGCGATCCAACTCAATCTAACCGATAAGAATTCCAGTTTAATTGAATTGAACTTAAACGACCCGGTAAAAGAAAAGGCCAGGGATATATTAAATCAATTGATCTTTGAGTATAACAGGCAGGCAATAGAGGATAAAAATCAGGTTGCGCTCAATACCGCAAAATTCATTGAGGACAGGTTGGATATCATAACCAGAGAATTAGATTCTGTAGAGACTGGGAAAGAGAAATTTAAAGAATCCAATCAGTTAACCGATATTCAGACAGAATCTGAAATGTTTGTGGAGAACGCCAGTGAATTCAATAAAAAAAGGCAGGAGGTAAATACTCAATTAGAGCTGAGTAATGCCATGATAGATTATCTGGTAAAGGATGCAGAATCAGATCTCTTGCCTGCCAATCTGGGAATTTCTGAAACAGGGGTGAATTCTGTGATCTCTGAATATAACTCATTAGTATTAGAACGCAACCGGATCTTAAGGGGTTCTACCTCAAAAAACCCGGTAGTAGTAGATCTTAATACTCAAATAGCGCAAATCAAAGGAAACGTTAAACGGAGTTTGGAACGTATGCGTGCTAATTTAAAAATCGCCCAAGAAGATTTGAACCGGCAGGCTTCGGCGATGGGGTCCAGAATTGCTTCGGTTCCGGGGAAAGAAAAGCAATTTAGAGGGATCGAAAGGCAACAGAGTATCAAAGAAGCTTTGTACCTATTCTTGCTTCAAAAGAGGGAAGAGACTAGTTTATCTCTTGCCGTAACCGCACCAAAGGCTAAAATAGTGGATAGAGCTTATACGCTTGGAGTACCTGTTTCCCCTAAAAAGAAAATCATCTTCTTAGCTGCTTTAATTCTTGGCTTGTTAATTCCTTTTCTTATTATTTACCTAAAACATTTGTTTAATAACAAGATCCATAGTCAGCAGGATATGCAGGCGGCCATAAAAACGATTCCATTAGTGGGAGAGGTGCCTCGAATAAAAAGAGGTGAAAGTGATGTGATCGCTAAAAATGACAGGTCGGTGCTTTCTGAATCTTTCAGAATTCTGCATACAAATTTACAGTACTTATTAGTGAATGTGGGGAATAGTGAAGGAGCAAATGTGTTATTTGTAACCTCTTCAGTGAAAGGAGAAGGAAAAACATTTACTGCCTTCAATCTGGCCTTGACATTAGCTAATTCCGGAAAAAAGGTTTTGATAATGGGGGCCGATTTACGTAACCCACAACTGCAGCGATATGAAATGGATTCAAGAGATTTTAAGGGGATAAGTGATTATTTGGTAAATAAGAATCTTGAACTAAGACCGCTAATAAAAACCTCAGAAATCCATGAAAATCTGGATCTTCTGGCTTCTGGAAGTATTCCTCCAAATCCATCAGAATTATGGAGAACCTCCAGAGCTAAAAGTTTATTTGAAAGTTTAAAGGAAGATTACGATTACATCGTAGTAGATACTGCGCCGGTGATGCTGGTAACCGATACCTTCCTGATCAACAAATATGCTGATCTTACTTTGTATGTTACCAGAGCAGGATATACAGAGAAGAAACTGTTAAATTTCGCCATAGATGCGAAGAAAGACGGGAAATTGCATGATGTTAGCTTAGTACTGAACGATGTAAAACTAGCCAATTTTGGATATGGGAATAAGTATGGTTATTCTTATGGAATTGAAAAAGAAGGATTTTTGGATAAACTTAAAGCAAAGTTTAGTTCTTAAGAAATGCGTCACCCTGTCCTGAAGTGTCGGGAACTTCAATGTCTTACTTGTAATTAGCTAGGGGGGTAATGTCAAACTGAGCCTGTCGAAGTTTAGACATTTCGACCCGCACATTTCGACATCCCGATGCTTCGGGGAATGTGACAAGCATTTCACCCTGCCCCGAAGTGTCGAAATTTTTCAGGGTCTCAAGCATATAAACATATCCTAAATTTACTTTGAACAGGATGCTGAAACAAGTTCAGCATG
>JBFGDP010000384.1:0-2067 GCA_041580575.1 Christiangramia sp. | reverse complement strand
TAAAAAGGTAAGTATGCTATCTGGTGGGGAGCGAAACCGACTTCATCTTGCCATGACCTTAAAGGAAGAAGGAAACGTTCTGTTATTGGATGAGCCAACGAATGATCTTGATGTAAACACCTTGCGTGCTCTGGATGAAGGTCTGGATAACTTTGCAGGATGTGCCGTGGTTATTTCTCACGACCGCTGGTTCCTGGATAGAATTTGTACTCATATTCTTGCATTTGAGGGAGACTCTCAGGTATATTTCTTTGAAGGAAGTTTCTCAGATTACGAGGAGAACAAAAAGAAACGTCTTGGAGGTGATATTATGCCGAAGCGTATTAAATATAAAAAACTGGTTCGTTAAGAATACATTTTTCAGAAAAAATGAAAGGAGTTGAAATATTAAAATTCAACTCCTTTTTTTTTCTGTGATCAGTTACAAATATCCCGGAAATTACTTTTTTTTCGGCATTGGACCTCGGAGATGAATAATAAGACCATCCAGGAAGTTTCTCAGAAACTGGTCCCCACATTCCACGTATTTTTCGTGATCTTCTCTTCTAAAAATTGCTCCCAGTTCACTTTTAGATACCTTAAAGTCTACCAACTCACATATTTTCACAATGTCTTCATTAGTTAATTTATGAGCTACCCTTAATTTTTTGAAAATATCATTATTTGTAAGTGCCATGGCAATGTTATATCTGAAGTTTATATTTTTCTGCTAAGTTAATAGCTGTTTCTATATCATCTTCATTTTTAATGGAATCTTTAGCATCTTTTAAAAGATTTTTTGCTTCACGTCTAAGATGTTCCGAATAGGAGGATTCAGTGGTCTGCTGTTTTTCAAGGTAATAAAACATCATTAATAGTTTTTGAATGAGGATGATATCATGTTTGCAGTAAGTGCGAATAGATGCCATTATATTATGTAGAAGTTCTTGAAAATCGACCGTATTAAGCTTGATATAAACCTTTTCATCTCTCGCTATAATACTGGTGTCTTTCTTCTTCATGCGAAGGGCAAGCAATTCTGTAAGATAATCTATACCATTTATGGCCGTACCGGGGTCATTAATACCCGGTGACATCGCTTTCACGATGATCTCGGTGATCTGCTTAAAAGCCAGGGTATAATTATCTGCCACCAGTTCTTCCCTGGAAAAGTTGAAATTAGATAATATCCTGTTCACGGTTTCGTCTTCAAGTTTTATACTGGACCTAAAAATGGGTATACCATTCAGTACAAAGATTCCCTTTACAGGCAGGATGTGTAGTTGTAAATCTTCATTTTCGCAAATATCCAAAAGGTTGGTAAAAGAGATGTTTTGAAGGTAACCGCTCTTTTCACTGTGATATTCATGCCAACTGTCGGTAGAAGGGAATTCGTCGAATTGCTGCTCTTCTGTATCTATCAATTTATCCAGTCTTGCTTTAGCTATTTTATAGATGTTTTGCAGGATATTACTTATTTGGATGCTTTGGGAAATATTGTGGATAAAATATATAAAGGCATAAATACTGAAGACGGTTTGAATTATACCTAACAGCACTGCAAACCCCGGAATTTGATATTCATCACCGGTAGGCTGAATCGAAAAGAGTATGAAGATGCAGTATAGGATCGTGAACAGGTAGATTCCCAGAATTACCTGGTGCCTTCTATCACTGATGAGGCCGGGTAATAATCTTGGCGTGAAATTACTTGAAGCCTGGCTTAATAGTAACATAACCATAGAAAAACTAAAGACTACCATGGATATCAGGCCCGAGATAAGCGAACTTAAGATCGTCATGGCGGTATCTCCGTTATCAACAACCAATACAGGAGCATGTTCTACGAGGTACCTGGAAATACCCCGGTTCTCCAGATATAACATGAAAAAGGCAAAATTGAATCCCAGGAATGCCAGTAGGGTAGGATAAAATGCAATTTTACTTTCAATAACGTTAAAGAAGGAAATAGTGCGATAGAAGAGTTGTTTCATACTAAATACTTAGAAACTTAAAGTTAACCAATCTGGTTTTAGCATATAATAATTAACGCTTATTTAGCTAATAAGACAAAATGTCATGATATTC
>JBFGDP010000383.1:0-2076 GCA_041580575.1 Christiangramia sp. | reverse complement strand
GCCAGAAAGCAAGATTCAGTACCTGGTATGAATTTTTCCCCCGTTCTGCCTCACCAAAGGAGAACAAACATGGTACTTTCAAAGATTGCGAGGCAATCCTGCCCAGAATTCAGGAAATGGGGTTTGATGTGCTCTACTTCCCGCCGGTACATCCCATAGGTGAAGAAAACCGAAAAGGAAAAAATAATGCCACCAACGCCGCGGCAGATGATGTAGGTTCCCCGTGGGGCATAGGGTCCTCTAAGGGAGGGCATCGCGATCTTCATCCCGAACTTGGTTCGTTAAAAGAATTTAAGTCTTTAGTTAAAAAAGCAAGGGATATTGGTATAGAGATCGCCATGGATTTTGCCTTGCAGGCAGCACCAGATCACCCTTATGTGAAACAACATCCCAAATGGTTCAAATGGCGCCCGGATGGAAGTATCCAATACGCCGAAAACCCTCCTAAAAAATACCAGGATATCCTGCCCATTTATTTTGAATCTGAGGAATGGAAGAAAATGTGGGAAGAATTCAGGGATATTGTATTGTACTGGATCGAAGAAGCCGGGATTAACATATTCAGGGTAGATAATCCTCATACCAAACCATTTTATTTCTGGGGCTGGCTAATTTCTGAAGTCCGGAAAAAACACCCGGACACCTTATTTCTCTCAGAGGCATTTACCAGGCCAAAGATCATGGAGCAGCTGGCGAAGCAAGGTTTTACTCAATCATATACCTACTTCACCTGGCGCAACAGCAAACATGAATTAACAGAATATGTAGAGCAGTTAACCAAAACAGATCTAAAAGAATACTTCAGACCCAACTTCTGGCCTAATACGCCAGATATCAACCCTTTTCATCTGCAGGGAGCCAATGAATCCATGTATATGATACGTTATTTTCTCGCTGCCACCCTAAGTTCTAATACGGGAATTTATGGACCGGTATTCGAATTTATGATCTCTGAAGCCGTACCCGGGAAAGAGGAATATTATGATTCAGAAAAATACCAAATAAGACACTGGAACTGGAATGCAGAAAACAAGCTAATGCGGGTCATCAGTAAGATAAATAATGCCCGGAAGTCCAATACATCCTTACAACAGACCAATAATATCAAATTTTGTGAAATCCATGATGAAGGTATGATGGCCTATTACAAGTTTGACCAGGCTAAAGAAAATCATACCCTAATGGTAGTGAGTCTTGATCCCCATAATACGAAACAGGCATCTGTAAAAGTTCCCCGACATGAACTGGGGCTCGATTTTGGTCAATCTATTACGGTTGAAGACCTCATCACCGGGAATTCTTATCATTGGGACCAGGAATGGTGCTTTGTGGAGCTCCACCCGGGAATGCCCTTCCATTTATTCAAAATTCATAAAAATTAAGAAGATGGCTAAAAAAGGGAAACCGATTGTGAATACTTCAGATTTTCAATTCAAATGCACCTGGGATGCTGCATTTGAGGATCAGGAATTCATCAAAACCTTCAGTACTGAAATACTTGAGAATTATATTCTTAAAAAGCGCTGGTATGCCGGTAAATCGAGTACCCTGAAATATATAGAAGTAGTAGACCATGGTAAATTAAGTTCAGAAAAGAACACCTTTTACGGTGTGTTGATCGAGATCAATTTTAGTGAAGCCTTTTTTCAGAATTATTTCCTACCGCTAAGCTTTATCACCGGAAGTAAAGAAAAGCTCGAGACCAATACCATAATTGCCCCGGTTACTTTCAAGGGTGACGAAGGCTATTTGATCGATGCCTTACATATTGAAGATTTCAGGCACCTGGTATTTGATAAGATCATGGCTTACAGCTTAGATCAGGAAGAAGATTCTAAAGTTATATTTCACAGATCTGAAACGCTCAAACCTACGCAATACAAATCATCTAAGTTTATGGGTGGGGAACAGAGCAACACTTCGATTATCTATAATGATAGGTTTGTGATGAAATTTTTCCGAAGGATCTATACCAGTAAAAATCCCGATTATGAAATTAGCCGTTTCCTTACAGAAAAAAGCCAGTTCAAAAATACGCCGGCATATGTAGGCAGTATCAATCTGGCCTTAAATAAT
>JBFGDP010000382.1:0-2111 GCA_041580575.1 Christiangramia sp. | reverse complement strand
AGATGAGCGATGTGCTGCATTTTTCGCCTTGGGAATGGCCCAGCAATTGAAAACGCCTGTGGCGCTGGTATGTACATCCGGGTCAGCATTGCTTAACTATTATCCCGCCATAGCCGAAGCTTACTACAGTGATATTCCACTGGTAGTAATTTCAGCAGACAGACCTATAGAGCGAATAGATATTGGAGACGGGCAGACCATAAGGCAAAAAAATGTATTTGAGAATCATATCCTGTACTCGGCGAATTTATATTCAGAATTGGTGCTGGACGATGAGCCAGTTAATCCCAAACTGCAACAGAAACAATTCGAAGCTCAGAAACATAACGAAAGGGAAGTGAACCTGGCTCTGAATAAGGCTATCGAGGAAAATGGGCCAGTTCATATAAATGTTCCGTTCTATGAACCTCTTTATGATACTGTGGAAAATATTGAAGTGAATCCTTTACAGATCCTTCCTGAGCATAAAGAGAGAACATATTCTGAATCTCAACTTCAGAATTATGCAGATATATGGAGTAAAGCAGAACGTAAGATGGTGATCGTAGGTGTTGCACAGCCAAATGCCGTGGAACAGAAATACCTGGACCTACTTACTGAAGATCCCGGGGTGATCGTTTTCACCGAAACGACCTCTAACCTGGACCACCGGGAATTTTTTACCAGGATAGATACGCTGATTGGACCTATCGAAAAAGATGAGGACAGGGAGAAACTTTTCCAGCAATTACAACCTGATATTTTATTGACCTTCGGCGGAATGATCGTTTCCAAGAAGATCAAATCTTTTTTAAGAAATCATAATCCGAAGCACCACTGGCATATAGACCCAAAGAAAGCATATAATACCTTCTTCTGTCTCAACAAACATTTTGAAACCGATGTCAATTCATTTTTTTCAGGATTTTTGGCTTTGACTGACCATGCTGAAAGCAATTACGGCTCCTTCTGGAAAGATATCAGGAAAAAACGACAATTAAGGCACGAGCAGTATATGGCTGAAATTCCATATTCAGACCTTAAGGTAATGCAGCAAATAGTGCCTGAGGTACCAGAGAATACAATCGTGCATTTTGGGAATAGCTCGACTATTAGATACGCCCAGCTTTTTGAATGGCACCCCAGTTTAAAAATATATTGTAATCGTGGAACCAGTGGAATAGACGGGAGCATTTCCACGGCCGTGGGAGCGGCGGTAAGCGGTACAGATCCGGTTTTAATGGTCACCGGTGACCTTAGCTTTTTCTATGATAGTAATGCATTATGGAATAATTACCTTCCCTCAAATTTCAGGATCATTATTTTAAATAACCAGGGTGGGGGGATATTCAGAATCTTACCCGGGAATAAAAATTCTGAAAATTTCGAAACATTTTTTGAAACCACGCACGCTCTAAATGCCAAACCGCTTTGTGATTTATACGGTCTTGAATACTCATATGCGGATACTGAAGAGGCAATATCAGAAAATTTAGCGCTTTTTTTTAAGGCTTCAGAAAGACCAAAACTGTTGGAGATTCTAACCCCTCGAAAACTCAATGATGAAGTGCTGCTGGAGTACTTTAATTTTATGAAATCTTAAGTATAGTCTAACATTTCTTAAGACTTCTAATTCCTATCTTAAACTTGATTAATCAAAAAAGCGAATTATGAGTAAACTCGATGAAAAAGTAGGTAAATATCTCGACGATTTAAAATCTAAAGTTGGGGAGAGTGATCCCGATGTTGACCTGCTAAGAAAGATCACAGAATCTATGGGGCCCAGCATTTATAATGCCGATGCAGAAACGGTTTCCTCATCCAGCAAATCTGAGGTAGAAACCGTAAAAAAGAACTTTGTAATGAAAAAGCTGGGGATCAAGGATGAGTCAAAGGTAGATGAAGCCGTGAACCAGGTGCTGGAAAAATATGGAAAATCCAACCGAAATAAATACAGAGTGGTGATCTATTACTTATTAACCAAGCATTTTAAAAAGGAGAGTATCTATAAATAAAGCTGTTTTCGATAATATGGTCCGTTTTAGGGATAATCTCTGAAACGGATTTTTTTATTTATGATTAAGAGTATCTTTGTACGCTAAAGTTTTAATATATGATTCAGTTAGGAGAGT
>JBFGDP010000381.1:0-2114 GCA_041580575.1 Christiangramia sp. | reverse complement strand
TTATATAATTTTTTACCTTCGATCAGCTGGAAATCGAGGGGGCCTGCCTCTCTAGGTAAATAATATTTCCTATCTCTGTTCAATCTAAAAATCCTCTGATAATAATACTGCATCGTAACTTTATCTGTAAAATTAAAAAAGCACCCCGGAGAGATGCTTTTTTAAAATAAGTTTAAGCTTCGCTATTAAACCGGCTCCACTTCCTTTACCTCTTCTTCTGAGTTCTCAACCTCATCGGTTGAATCTGAATCTTCAAGCACGTTGAATTTTTCTAACTGCTCTTCTTCTCCAGTGAAGTAAGGGAAGACATCTAAAATGGGAGATTCAGTAATTGAAGGGATCGTATAATCGCCCATAGTATCCTCCATGGCCGTGGTGGTATTTTCAAAAGCTTCTTTTACATCATTCGCCTGTACCAACAGGTATATATTTGTTTTCCTTTCTTTACCGCTTTCTTCATCGAGGGCAACTAAAGAAACCTTGGATTTAAACCACCTGTCTGAATTTTCAAAAGGATGTACTTCAGAAAAATTGGCCACCTTAATATTCATAATTCTGAAATCCTCGCTGGTATATGCTTTCATCTCTTCACTGATTCTGGCTTCTGCTTCAGTATAAGAAACTGCATCTAACAGATAAGTATCTGTAGTTACTTTTTGTTCTCCCGTTTCGTGTGTTTTTCTGTATTTCACCTTACACTCATACCAAATTACGCTCATATCATATTTTTTAGGACGCCAAATATATATTTTTAAACAGGCGTTTGGAACTAAAACCGACCATAGAAATCAACATTTATTACATTCTACGGAAGCTGAAGTACTTACAGTTCAAATTAATTTCATACCGAAAAATCAAATAAAAAAAAGGAACCGATATTCGATTCCTTTTTTACCTTTTCTATAATTGTATTTATTTCTTAACGCTTAATTCGCGTGTTAACCATCCTCTCCTGCTTGCCGTAGCAATCGCATATGGAGTGATCCAGAATAATCCGAAGGTATATAGCAGACTGTATGAGTAAGCCCATAATGATTCAGACAGTTTATATCTCTTGGCATAAAACAATACCGGGAAACTAGACCATATTAGAATACTCAAGAGCGTAGAGCATAAGAATAAGATTGGGTGTGTAAAAATTAAAAAGAACATGATAAGGATCACCGGATAACTCATCACTAATTTCAGGATCTGGTTGATAAATAGAATCCTGATCCCGAGTTTTCTTCCCTCCCTAAAATCGGTAAAAACATATTTTGCCATGGCCAGGTTTTCACGTACGTTACTTCTACCCCATCTTATAAACATTTTATATAAACCTGTGTATTTTTCGGGCACATTGGTATAGGCATACGCATTTCTCTGGAACAATACATGATATCCCTGTTTAAGGATCATATTGGTCATGGCGCGATCTTCCCCGATATCTGATGGATTTCCCATAAAGGTCTGGTTGATCCATTCAGGTAAACAGGCAAAAACAGCTTCACTTCTATAGGCCGCCAGGGCTCCCGGAGTACATAGCACAGATTCCAGGCTACTTTCTGCCGAGCGTACAAACTCGAAACTCAAAACAAAACTTACATCCAGCATCTTAGGAAGTAAGGCCTTTTTCTCGTTATTAAGAACCCTGATGTTCCCGGCTACTGCTCCACATTTCTCATTTACTACGAACGGACTCACAAGATTACGCAGGGTATCTTTCGCTACCACAGAGTCACTATCCACAGTTATAAAAATCTCTCCTGTTCCCAGGTTAAATCCACGATATAGAGCATGACGTTTACCTTTATTCTCCGGCTGCTGGTAGATCGCTAATCTGTCGCCCAAGACCTTTTTGGCCTCCTGCATCCAGTACCAGGTATCATCTTTACTTCCATCATCTATAGCCAGTAACTGCAATTTTTCTTCGGGGTAATCACTATCAGCAAGGCTCATTAGAGTAGACCATACCTGCTTCCCTTCGTTATATGCAGGGACGATTACAGTTGTAGTTGGCAACTTTGCATCCTCTACACCCTGTACCGGCTTATACCTGAAGTACAGGAACAGATTATATAAAAAGAAACCTGCTTTGAAAATGAACAACACAGAGGCAATTATGAAAAATGTGA
>JBFGDP010000380.1:0-2133 GCA_041580575.1 Christiangramia sp. | reverse complement strand
CACGATACGCTGAATATCTTCTACCGCAACAGGGTCAACCCCAGCAAACGGCTCATCTAGTAGAATAAAACTTGGATCTGTTGCCAGCGCCCTCGCGATCTCTGTCCTTCTACGTTCACCCCCACTCAAAAGATCTCCACGGTTTTTGCGTATATGGTTTAATCCGAATTCCTCGATTAGGGATTCCATTTTCATAACGCGTTCCTTTTTAGAAAGTTTGGTAAGTTCCAGAACGCTCATGATATTATCTTCAATACTCAGCTTTCTGAATACCGATGCTTCCTGGGCCAGATAGCCTATACCATGCTGAGCCCTTTTGTACATAGGGTATTTGGTGATATTGATCTTATCCAGGATGATATTACCGCTGTTAGGTTTAATAAGACCTACGATCATGTAAAAAGAAGTAGTCTTCCCTGCACCGTTGGGCCCGAGAAGTCCTACTATTTCTCCCTGATTCACTTCAACAGAAATGCCTTTTACCACATCTCTGCCTTTATAGGTCTTTACAAGTTTTTCAGCACGTAATTTCATATATTTCTTTTTGTATTTCTGTCAGAGCGCAGAAACTATACCATAATTAGTGTCCGTTTTCCAAAGCTTCCCAGTATTCAAAGGCTCTTCTTAAATGCGGGATCACAATAGTTCCACCAATAAGCGTTCCAATACTCAGGGTCTCCATAACCTCTTCCCTGGTAATACCTTCCTTATAACTGGCTTCGAGATGATACTTCACACAGTCATCACATCTTAAAACCGTAGAGGCTACCAGGCCTAAAAGTTCCTTGGTTTTTTTGTCCAGGGCACCTTCAGTAAAAGCGTTCGTATCTAAATTAAAAATTCGTTTAAGAATTTTATTGTTTTCAGCAAGTATCTTATCGTTCATCTTGGCGCGGTACGAATTAAATTCGTCTACCTTATCTATATCAATCATAGCTTATTTTTTTAATTTTTCTTCTTCTTTCCTGTACATCACCTTAGAAATAAGAATACTTACTTCATATAAGATCAATACGGGTATGGCAACAATGATCTGGCTCACTATGTCGGGTGGAGTGATGATAGCTGACAGGATCAAAACAATAACCAGGGCATATTTTCTGTAAGTCTTTAAGAACGTAGGGGTTACCAGTCCTACTTTTGTGAGGAAATATATGACTATGGGCAGCTCAAAGATCAATCCGCTGGCCAGTACCGATGCTCTCACCAGGCTTATATAACTACTCAGATCAAAATCATTGAAAACTGTATCACTCACCTGGTATTTTCCCAGGAAATTGATAGATAGGGGAGTCACCACATAATAACCGAAAAGCACACCCAGAAAGAATAATATGGAGCTAACGAAAATGAATCCTTTAGCATATCTTCTTTCATTACTATGCATGGCCGGGGCCACAAACTTCCAGAATTCATAGATCACATAAGGAAACGCAATTATAAATCCTGCGGTTATAGATGTCCATACGTGTGCAGAAAATTGACCTCCCATGGTTCTGCTTTGTATTCTGAAAGGCATCTCCGGGTCACAAAATCCACCATCTATCCCGAAAATTCCGGAAAGACGGCACAATACTTTATAAGAAAAGAAATCACCATTGGCCGGGCCAAAAAGCAGGACGTCAAAAATAAAGCTTTTAAAAACAAAAGCAACGGTACCTGCAATTACAACCGCCAGTACTGCTCTTATTAAGTGCCATCTCAATTCCTCCAGATGGTCTAAAAAAGACATTTCATTTCGGGGGTCTTCCTGCGGAGCAATTCTTTCCATTACAAAATTCCTTCTCTAATTAGGTTATGTAAATGTACCACGCCGGCATATTTTCCATTCTCAACCGCAAGTAATTGTGAGATCTGGTTTTTTTCCAGGACTTCTAAAGCTTCCACGGCCAGGGTATCCTGTTCTATGGTCTTCGGATTTTTACTCATAATATCCCCCGCTTTTAATCCTTTGATATCTGAATGATCTTTCAGCATCCGACGAATATCCCCATCGGTAATAATACCCACGATCTTCTCATTATCTAAAACAGCAGTGACCCCGAGCATTTTTTCTGAGATCTCTACAAGGGTATTCGCTACATCTGTTTCCGGAGTGACCTGGGGCAGCATATTCTGGGCGGTAATATCGCT
>JBFGDP010000379.1:0-2137 GCA_041580575.1 Christiangramia sp. | reverse complement strand
CTCTTCCCGCGGCCTCTTCAGTATATTTAATCACATAGATCCTTATAATCTTAAGACGACTTCATGAAGTATGATAGAATATTCCTGATAGACGATGAGCCAATCATCAATGCGATTCAATCCTTGATGATCCAGAAGTATTTTCCGGAAACAGACCTGTTGCGATTTAATTCTGCCCGGGAAGCTTTGAAAAATGTGCTGGACCTGGACCTTTCGGTTATAAAACTTTTAATTTTTCTGGATCTAAATATGCCGGTTTTTGATGCGATTGATTTCTTAAAGGAACTGGAATCTCAAAACCTTAAAATCAATCCCGATATTTATATACTTACCTTTTCAAAAAACCAGAAGGAGATCGATTTTGTTGAAAACCACAAGCTGGTGAAGGGTGTGTTTTCCAAACCACTGGACGTGGAAAGGGTCACCTCAATCCTGCAATCCTAAAGATTTTCTATTGTATAACCGAAAGGTTTAAAGCAATATTCTGAAAGATCGGTAATACTAAATATTTCGCCTCCCGGGATATGTTCAGGGCATATTATGAAGCAGGAATGAAACCTTTAGATATCCTTCAGTCTGCTACTTATTTGTCTGCAAAGGCCTTGAAGAAAGAGAATGAAATAGGTAGTATAAAGCCCGGGGCCTATGCCGATATTATAGCGGTGAGGGGAGATTTGCTTGAAAATTTCCTGGAAGTCATAGAAAACATAGATTTCGTAATGAAAGGCGGGAAGGTTTATAAAAATTCATTGGATTGAATTCTTTGAATTAATTAAGAATTATTTTCAAGACCAATCAAACCCCGGAATCTGCCGACTTTATAAGATGATAGGATATCCTTGCCGGCCAGGCGACTAATAAGATGCAGATCAATCTCTCATACGCTCCATCCCAGTTATCTGGGATCAGGGGCAGGAGGGGAGCGGTCACGATCCAAATACCGGCGATCCAGTAGGAGAAGTTTTTAAGCTTTGGTTCTAATACTTTTAATCCCCCTGCAATAAGAATATTCATTACAAAGAATAAGCCTGCTAGAATATATACCAGGGTACGATGAATATTTTCGCCCGGTCTCCCGGCATATTGATTATGTTCGGCGATCATGATAATATCTGCGCTTATCAGTATTAAAATTATCAGGGCAAGGATCCATCTTTTACCTTTCTTTTTCATGGTAAATAGTCCCACGGCCAGGGCGAGGTAACCTACGGCGAGAATATCCAGCCCCAAATCCTGTATCCAGCCATATTTACCAATGGCCAGCATACTTATAGTATTACTAATGGGATTGTGTGCTTCGTGAAGGGCAATACCTATGATATCTGCGGCCAGTACTGCAAGGCAACCAAAAATACCAATGGCTCCACAGATTTTATAAATAAGAGATTTCTGCAAAATGAAAATTTTAGAAACCTAAAATAGTAATTCCTTTAGAACTCCCATTTTTGGGCCGACGTAAAACCTGGTTATAGAAAGCATTTGAATAATGCAAAAACTTAAGGTAAAGGAGGTATTCATTTATTTTCTTCTGAAGCTTTGATCTTATCGATCTCTTTCAACACCTCGTTCGCCTCATACATTTTTTCATCACTTTTACTGCGATTAGTAGTTGATAATTGATGTGCCTCTTCCAGGAGTTTTCTGTATTTCAACTCTAATTTTTCAATTTCCGATTTCTTTTTAAATAGTCCGAACATCTTTTTTTTCTTAAGATAAGCATATCCGGTTAAAATTCCGGTCATTGTCATACCTATTCTAAAAAGTGTTTAAGTATCAATTACTATGCAGGTTATATAAATCCTGGTTAGATATAGCAAGCTGCAATACTTTTATAAACTTCATTCAGTTCCCGAGATCCATCTGCCATAAATACCCCTAAGGCACAATAATCTTTATATCTTTATTTTTCTTAAATAAAGAGAAACCTAAGCCTCATATGCGCATCATCAATGCCCACCAGAACAATTTAAAGAATATAGATCTTAGCATTCCCGAGAATCGATTGATAGTCGTAACCGGCTTATCGGGTTCGGGGAAATCTTCCCTGGCGATGGATGTTATAGCTAATGAGGGCTACCGTTATTTCCTGGAGAGTATGCCTGCCTTTAATCAGCAAAATGCCCGGATGATCCCTACT
>JBFGDP010000378.1:0-2150 GCA_041580575.1 Christiangramia sp. | reverse complement strand
TCGATATTTTAATACCCCTAACCAGGTAGGGCTTGCCAAGAAAATGGCTGCTCTGGAACATGGCGAAGAGGCCCTGATCTTTGGCAGTGGAATGGCTGCCATTAGTACTGCCTTAATGGCCTATCTAAAAGCCGGTGACCATGTTGTTTTTCAGGATGCCCTATATGGTGGCACCAGTAACCTGGTAACCGAAGAGTTCGAGAAATTTAGAATAGAATATAGTTTCGCCAAAGACGCTAAACCTGAATCTCTCAGAGCTGAAATAAGGAGCAATACCAAGGTTATATATATCGAAACACCATCCAACCCCTTACTGAAGATTACAGATCTGGAAGCGGTAGCGAATCTTGCCAGGGAACACAAACTGGTAAGCATGATAGATAACACCTTTGCTTCCCCGGTAAATCAGAACCCAATAGATTTTGGTATAGATATAGTGATTCACTCAGCTACAAAATACATGGGAGGTCACAGTGATATTCTGGCCGGGACTGTAATATCCTCTAGAGAGTATATGGAAAAGATCTTCCATATGGCTAAAAATTTTGGAGGTAGTTTAAGTGATTATACCGTATGGCTATTGGAACGTAGTATAAAAACCATGGGAATAAGAGTGAAGGCGCAGAATGAAAATGCGATGAAGCTTGCCGAATACTTGAATGCTCACGAATCGGTTTCCAGGGTATATTATCCTGGATTAGAGCAACATCCAGATCATCAACTGGCAAAAAAGCAAATGAAAGGCTTTGGAGGTATGTTATCTTTCGAGCTGAAAGAAGAGATTAATGCATCAAATTTTATGAAGGCTTTAAAATTAATTAAGCCATCAATGAGTCTGGCAGGGGTAGAAAGTACTATTTTACTGCCTTCTAAAACTTCCCATGCACTTTTAAGTGAAGAAGGCAGATTAAGGCAAGGCATAAAAGATAATCTATTGAGATTTTCAGTTGGTATAGAAGAGGTTGAAGACCTAATGGAAGATCTTGCTCAAGCCATCGAAAAAACCAAATAACAAAACTGTAAGACTTAAAATATGAAATTAGATATACTGGCGGTAGGTTCTCATCCAGATGATGTTGAGTTAAGCTGCTCAGGCACTATAGCGAAAGAAGTTGATCGTGGCAAAAAAGTAGGTATTCTTGATCTTACCCGTGGGGAACTTGGAACCAGAGGCACTGCTGAAATTAGAGATAAAGAAGCTAAAGCCGCCGCTGAAATACTTGGGGTGAAAATGCGACATAACCTTGAATTTAGCGACGGATTTTTTGAAAATAATACGGCGCATAAGCTTGAAGTGATAAAAATCCTGAGGAAGTACCGGCCAGAGATCGTGCTTTGTAATGCCGTGGAAGATCGTCATATAGATCATGGAAAAGGAGCGAGACTTGTTAGCGAAGCTTGTTTTTTAAGCGGATTGAGAAAGATTGAAACCGTTATGGAAGGTAATAAGCAGGATGCCTGGAGACCAAAACATGTGTATCATTATATACAATGGAAAAACCTGAAACCCGATTTTGTAGTGGACATTTCAGGATATTTAGATAAAAAAGTAGAGTCGGTTCTGGCCTACCGTTCGCAGTTCTTTAATGAAAATAGCAATGAGCCAGAAACACCAATTTCCAGCAGTAACTTTCTGGATAGCATTACTTACCGCGCTCAGGATATGGGTAGGCTGATTAATACCCAGCATGCTGAAGGCTTCACGGTGGAGAGAAATGTAGCGGTAGATTCTATCTTCGACCTCATTTAATTGAAATTTTTTCTTTGCGAAATAGTTGAAATAACTTACATTTGCATCCGCTAATCAAATGGTGGTTGTAGCTCAGCTGGTTAGAGCGCCGGATTGTGGTTCCGGAGGTCGCCGGTTCGAAACCGGTCTTCCACCCAAAAGCAGAAGCCTCTCTGAAAAGAGAGGCTTTTTTTGTGCTCAAAAAATTCTGAAGGTATGAAAAAGACCGGTGAGAAGCCTGTGCTGAGCATAGTCGAAGTAAAACCGGTCTTCCACCCAAAGCAGAAGCCTCTCTGGAAAGAAAGTTCTTAATAAATAAAAAATCTATTACTTACCAGGATTTTTGGATTTCCTAGGTAGTAAGGTTTAAATTGATCCCAGCTTTTGAGAGATTCCTCCTTAGGTCGGAATGACATTTTTG
>JBFGDP010000377.1:0-2160 GCA_041580575.1 Christiangramia sp. | reverse complement strand
GTGATTGAAATATAGACTTTTCTCATTTTCGTGGTATTTTAATTTTCTACTTGGTTTTTTACTTATTCTATTGATAATACCTCTGATCTCTCAGAAATACCATTTTCATTAAATGCCTCTATACTGAAATAATACTTTGTATCACGATCCAGGCTACGCATAAAATGCTCATTTTTATCATAGACCAGCCAGGATTGATATAATTTATCTGGCGCAATTCCCCAGCGAATATTATAACCCTGTGCCCCGTTTACCGCTTTCCAGTCCAGAGTGGCATTTCTTCTATCCTCTTCCCGTGAAACCGTGAAATTTTGCACCTCTTCAGGCTTCTCACCTAATCCTTTTCCAAAAACCCGAATCTCTGATAAAGCCAGATTCTTACCAGGAACCTTAACATTGTTATATCGAACGTATTTTGCTCTTACTGGTTTATTCAGCGTTATATATGCATTTGGAGCATCTTCGTAACTATTACTTCTATCTACAATGCTATTCCAGTTCTTTCCATCTTCTGAAACTTCCAGCGTAAACCGGTGTCGTAATCCTTCAGTTCGGGTATAAATTCCCGATTCCTCATCGTGAAAATTCAACTGGAAAGCATATATATTTCCGGGAGCAAGCATTTCGATCTCGATCCACTGCTTATCATCATTGGCTTCAGCAACCCAGAAAGATTTCGGGCTCTCGTCTGTTAATACCTTCGAAGTGATTTCTCCATCTTCATTCTTTTCCAAAGGCATTTCGGTAATATCATAATCACCATCTGTAGCTGTACTCTTTCTAATCTGCTTTTTTGAAGAAGAAACTGTTGCTTTCCCCTTATAGCTAAGCAACATCCAGCCACTATGCTGGCCTGCTTTAGTTGGGTGATCTGGACCAAAGAGAGGGTAATCTCCATAACTTGTATCTGTATACATCAATCCTTCCTCATCAAAAAAGGTTGGAAACATACACAAACGGCGCTCCCAGTGAGAATTAGAAGCCAGGGCCATTGTGGCAAAATGCCAGTATTGCCCGTTGGTTTGTTTTACGGTGATCCCATGGCCGGCTCCGTTGGTGAATCCACCCGGTTTAAAGCTCATAGGGTTGTTCTTCATATAGTTAAAAGGGCCTAGCGGCGTTTCGCCTACATAAGCTGCATCTGCATATACATTGAACTGAGTCCCGGGCGCAGCATACTGCAAATAGTATTTACCATTATGCTTGGTCATGGAAGCACCTTCCATATACCCTTCCTTTAAAGTAGGATGATAATTATTTTCTCCAAATCGTTCCCAGCCGTGTTCTTCTTCAACCAGGTTGATCAACTCTTTCTGAACTCCCGTTTCCAGGAAACGATCATCTTTATCCAGCATTTTCACTTTAATAGGATGCACATTGGAAGATCCCCAATAGAGATAGGTTTTGCCATCATCATCTATAAATAATTCCGAATCCTGGATATTGTTAGAAATCGAAGCAGTAGGCGTCCACTTACCACTTTTTGGATCATCGGTATATAGTATACTCCCGTAACCCGCCGGATCACCGGCAAAATACACCAGTGAATCTTTATAGTTGAAAGCGGTGGGCGCGTTCGAGCCCTCGAAGAACCATTGTTTGGGTTTAATGAATTCCCAATTCAAAAGATCTTTTGAATGCCAGTAACCGAAAGACCTGGTTACGAACATATAATATTCTCCTCGGTATTCGATTACGGCAGGATCTGCCCCGGAGCGATATGAAATATTCTTACTCGAGTTATAGACCATATAAGTATAATCTATATCCAATGGGTTGCAATAAGTCTCGGGAACCACTTCCTGGGCACTGACCAGGGATCCAGTCAGTAAGGCTACAGCTGCAAATATGTTATTCAATCTCTTCATTAATTATTACTGAAATGATTCTTTATTTTTATTCTTTAGTTCGTTCATTTGAAAACAACCATGGTAATAAATAAGGTTCTGAAAATGCAGAATCCCAACTGTTATGATTGTCATTTGGATAAAGAGTTAACCTGGCATTCCCACCGGTATGGTTTATGACCCTGGCCATTTCTTTAGACAATCTGGGTGGTACTACATCATCTTTTTCCCCGTGAAAGATCCAGATGCTTAAGCCTTCAGGATAGAAATCAGCAATTTCTGGATTTGCACCACCACAAATAGCGAATGCCGC
>JBFGDP010000376.1:0-2172 GCA_041580575.1 Christiangramia sp. | reverse complement strand
GGTTGTTTAAGGAAGTCTACGATCTCCTGCACCTCTTCCTTGGCTCCTTCAAGACCGGCTACATCTTTAAATGAGGTTTTAACATCGGTATTCTGATCGAATAATTTCGCTTTGGATTTACCAATATTAAAGATCTGACCACCTGCACCGCCTCCGGCACCTGAACTCATTTTTCTCATGATAAAGATCCATACCCCGATGATGAGAATGAAAGGGAGTAAAGCCCAGAATAGTTCGCCAATTACATCGCTAGAAGTGTCATAGGTCACAACCGTATTCAGGTTATTCTCCTTCTTGATCTCATTTATATCATTTTCAAAATTTTGAAGATCACCAAACTGAAAGGTGTAGGTGGGTGATTCACCGGTAGGGAAAAACTCAGGATCGATATTCTTCTTATGAATATCTTTTTCCTTAGCTTCCTTGGTAAGGTAAACCCTTGCCTGGTTACGGTTAATGATCTCAACTTTCTCTACATCGCCATTGCTTAGATATTCCTTGAATTCAGCAGGATTGGTCTTCGCTGGCTCAGAGAAACCTCCGTCACCAAATAGGTTGAGGCCTAAAAATATGATAATGATCGCCGCATAAATCCAGTATGCACTGAATTTAGGTTTTTTGGGATCTAGTTTTTTCTTCGATTTTTGATTCGCCATTATATGGTTCTAAATGATTTGGATTTAATAACTTGTTTCTATAGAGGTGATCTTAGCATCTCCCCATAGACTTTCAATATCGTAAAATTCCCTGATATGCTTTTGGAAAACGTGAACTACGACGTTTACGTAGTCCATTAGAACCCACTCGGCATTTTCACTACCCTCGATGTGCCAGGGTTTGTCTTTCAGATTTTTACTAACTGTTTTTTGTATGGAATTTACAATGGCGTTAACCTGTGTGTTGGAAGTACCGTTACAAATTATAAAATAATCACAAACTGTATTTTCTATTTCCCTAAGGTCCAGGATATCAATATCATTACCCTTTACTTCCTCTATCCCTTTAATAATATGTGCAATAAGTTGATCGCTGTTTATTTCCTTTTTCGACATTAAATTAATTTATTTACGCAAATTTATCATTTTTTGCTCTTTTAAAGAGATTGTTTGCAGAAGAATTAACGCCTTATCTCTTATACTTTTATATGCGTATAATCAAAGTTGATGCCATTGATAGCACGAATTCCTTTGTTCGTAAGTTTTACGAAGGTAGTAAGGATTTTGATCCGGTGTGTGTTAGGGCGGTATCTCAGACCTCGGGGAGGGGTCAACATGGATCCACCTGGGTGTCTAAAGCAGGTGAGAATCTAACTTTCAGTATTCTTTATCCGCATCAGGATTTAAAAATTTCTCAACATTTTTTGCTTAGTTCCACCATATCTCTGGCCTTGCTTGAAGTTCTGGAAACCTATAAAATTCCGGAACTTAAGGTGAAATGGCCCAACGACATTCTGTCAGCCAAATATAAAATTGGTGGCATCCTGATCGAGAATATTGTAAAGAATGATGAAATAGCTGCCAGCGTTATCGGTATAGGAATGAATGTAAATCAAACCGGGTTTAAAGACCTTCCGCAAGCTGGTTCGCTAAAAACACTAGCAAACCGCGATTTTGATCTGGAGGTACTGCTTGAAAAGCTGGTAAATAAAATTCAGTTGAAACTGGATAATATGTCTAATAAAAGATCTTCAGAAATATTAGAGGAATATACCAAAAATATGTTCCGGTTAAATATGGTTTCTTCTTTCGAATCCTTGGACGGGAAAAAATTCAACGGGATTATTCGGGGAGTTACTACCGAAGGTAAATTGAATCTGGAGATCGAAAATGCGATATTCAGGACTTTTGACCTAAAAGAGATCAAATTACTGTATTAAATTGAAAAGGCCGGAAAATTTCCGGCCCTTTAAGATCATCGTATGCAAATTATAATTTGCCGATATTTTCAGTTAAAGCTGTTATAAATTTCTTCAACGGACTTTTAATCATCATGCTCATCATAGGATTGAAATTACCTTCAAAATCCATATTCACCTCGCTTTTTCCTGCGCCGGCCTCATTGATAAAAGTTTTTAATTTGAATGGGAATTTATCTGAGGTTGAACCCAACACTACCAATTCCGGTTCTTTGGTTTCAACTATTTGCAATTTAATTTCAGGCATTCCTTTTAAT
>JBFGDP010000375.1:0-2213 GCA_041580575.1 Christiangramia sp. | reverse complement strand
GGAAAAGCCAGGCTGGCTAAAATTCTTCTTGCGAATAAGACCGAAGACATTCTAAATAAACAGGAAGCGATAAAAGAACTGGCTTCAAAAGCTGACTGGAGACAGAACTATTCAGCTACCGCTACCCTGGTAAAGACCGAAACCGATTCCAAGTTCATCCTTGACTGGATACAGAATTACAAAAGTTTTGTGCCGAAATATATGAAATGGTTCCCGGCGGTATTTTCAATATTATCGATTGCCGTACTGGCGCTATTTTATTTTGATATCATTGGTGGTTCCCAGGTGCTGTTATGGTTTATCATTGGAGTGCTTATTTCCGGAGTTTTTCTGAAAAAGGTCAATGACCTGTCTGGAACTGTAAGCAAGGTGCAGGATACTTTTCAGCAATATCATCAATTACTGGATTTCCTTGAACAAGAAGAATTCGAATCGGAATTAATGAGAGAAGTAAAGAACTCCATTACATCAGAATCTAAAAAACCTTCCGTCATTCTAAAGGAATTTTCCCGGGCCATAGATGCGCTGGATCAACGAAACAATTTCCTTTTCGGGATCTTCGCTAATGGATTTTTTCTTTGGGATCTAAGGCAATGTTACCGATTAGAAAAATGGATTCAGCATCATCATACCGCGGTGGAACATTGGTTTGAAGCTGTTGAAAGGACAGATGCTTATAACAGCCTGGGGAATTTCAGTTTTAACCACGAGTCATATCATTTCCCTGAAATTCTGAAAAAAGGGGAAGGAATTATCGCCAGAAACTTAGGCCATCCATTATTGCATCCACAAAAGCGTGTTAATAATGATTTCAGGATCGATGGTGAACAGTTCTTTATTATTACCGGCGCAAATATGGCCGGAAAAAGTACATTCCTGCGTACAGTTGCCCTGCAGATCGTGATGGCAAATATCGGACTTCCGGTTTGTGCGGAATCCTGCAGCTATGCTCCTACCAAACTAATCACCAGTATGCGTACCAGTGATTCTCTGGGCGATGACGAATCTTATTTCTTTTCAGAATTAAAAAGGCTGAAATTTATAGTTGATAAGATACAGACTGAAGATTATTTCATCATTCTGGATGAAATTCTGAAAGGAACCAACAGTACCGATAAAGCGATAGGTTCAAGGAAATTTGTGCAGCGCCTGGTAGGTACTAATTCCACCGGGATCATCGCGACGCATGACCTGAGCTTATGTGAGATAAGTCAGGAATTAGATCAAGTGGAGAACTTCTATTTTGATGCTGAAATTGTGAATAATGAACTTCACTTTGATTATCATTTAAAAGTTGGCGTTTGCCAGAATATGAATGCTTCCTTTTTATTAAAGAAGATGAAGATCGTGGAAGATTGAGTTGATTAGACCTCACAGGTTTCAAAAACCTGTGAGGTCTGTTCGAAGAAGTAAGGCGGTTGGAGCAATTTTAGCCTGAGATCGCTTCATTACATTCGCGATGACTTATGTCACATTGAGCGCAGTCGAAATGTGATATCATAATTGATGCTTCGAATTCGCTCAGCATGACGGTTCTTATTATTTTTCTTCTTAACCTAAACGTCACCCTGAACTTGTTTCAGGGTCTCTATCTTAATAAATGAAAAATAGTTATATCTACATACTATCAAACAAAAACCGATCTGTACTTTACATTGGAGTAACTAATGAACTAATCAAAAGAATGACTGAGCATAAGAATAAAATAGGTTCAGACTTTTGCCGAAAATACAATCTTGAAGATTTACTCTATTTTGAAGAGTTTACAGATATTAATCAGGCTATTGCAAGAGAGAAGCAATTAAAAAATTGGCATAAGAAATGGAAGTGGAATTTGATCAAAGAATTCAATTCTGACTTAAGAGATCTGTTTCCGGAATTATGAGATGCTGAAACAAGTTCAGCATGACGAGTACTTCTAAATAAAATTTGTATTTCGAATTCAAATAAAACTGTAATAGAATACTGAATAACCCGATATTTCCGAACAGTATACCGCAAAATTAATCTTACCGTCACCCTGAACTTGTTCCAGGGTCTTATCTTTACCAAATATGGATTCAGTAACCCAGATCGTTTTAGGAGCAGCTGTTGGAGAAGCAGTACTTGGCAAGAAAGTTGGTAAAAAAGCAATACTCTACGGTGCGATTGCCGGCACCATTCCAGATCTAGACACTCTGGTCGGTAATTTTTTTGATACCATCACGGCAATT
>JBFGDP010000374.1:0-2224 GCA_041580575.1 Christiangramia sp. | reverse complement strand
GAAAAGAATCGCATGAAGGTGCGAGATATGCTGGGAGCATTTCTTTTCAGAGGTGATGAAGTAGAGAAGAAAGTTAAGGTCCTTTCGGGGGGAGAGCGAAACAGGCTGGCACTTTGCAAAATGTTGCTGGAGCCGTTCAATGTGATGGTAATGGATGAACCTACCAACCACCTTGATATAAAATCCAAGAACGTTCTAAAAGATGCTCTGAAGAATTTTGAGGGTACCTTGATAATTGTATCTCACGATCGTGACTTCCTGCAAAATCTAACCAGCAGGGTCTACGAATTCAGGGATCATAAAATTAGGGAGTATCTTGGTGATATTGATTATTACCTGGAGCAGAGAAAGCTTCTGGATATGCGTGCCGTTGAAAAAAGCGACAAGGTAAAAGCTTCGAAAAAGAAGGATAACCAGGAAGAAAAAAGGTCTTTTAACGACCAGAAAGAGTTAAAGAGGCTTAAAAACCGACTTAGTAAGACCGAGGCTAAGATCACAAAGCTGGAAAAGGAACTGAAAGCCAAAGATAAAGAGCTGGCAAATAATTATGAGAAAACCGTCACCAAACCAGATTTTCTAAATAATTATAATGATTCGAAAAAGAAACTCGAAAAGTTAATGGCTGAGTGGGAGGAACTTCAACTCGATCTCGAGCAAATTAGTTAGAATTTACTTATCTTCAGATTAAACCATAGGGACTCATCTAAGTCCTAGTACTGTTATGGATAAACGTAAGATCATTCTTTCCGCACTCGGCGTAGTGCTGGTAGTTGCTGCTATTTTCGGCGCAAAATTAATTATAGATAGTAATGTAAAGGAGAAGCCTCCTGTTGCCAAAACCGTCAAGAGCGTTTTTATAGATACTGTTGAAAATACCACGGTGCCTATCGTGGTGCCGGCAAACGGTAATATTACTGCGCTGCATAGAATGGATCTTTATTCAGAAGTTCAGGGGATTTTCAGGTATAGCAGCAAGGATTTCAGACCTGGCCAGAAATATAAAAAGGGCCAGGTGCTTCTTAGTATAGATTCTGAAGAGTACAGAGCTACTGTGCAATCTGCAAAAAGCGATCTCTATAATAATATTACCTCTATAATGCCAGATCTGCGTCTGGATTATCCCGAAGCCTTTGAAAAGTGGGAAACCTACCTGGAGAATTTTGATATGACCAAACCTGTGCCGCCTCTTCCTGAAACTTCTACAAGCCAGGAGCAGTATTTTATTACCGGTCGGGGAATAGTATCTGCTTATTATAATGTCAAGAATCTGGAAGAACGCCTGGCTAAATATGCCATTATAGCTCCTTATGACGGGATTCTTACTGAAGCTTTGGTGAATAAAGGTACACTAATACGGCCCGGACAGAAACTGGGGGAATTTATAGATCCCAGCGTTTATGAGCTCGAAGTGTCTATTGCAAAAAAATTCAGCGATGTTCTCGAGGTGGGGAAATCTGTAAAACTTCAAAACCTGGAAGGAACCAAAACTTACGAAGGAACGGTTAGCCGCATCAACGGGAAAGTGAACCAGGAAACTCAAAGTATAAGGGTTTTTATTAAGGTGGAAAACCCTGAATTAAGTGAAGGGATGTACCTGGAGGCACAGCTTGATGCCAAGGAAGAAAAAGATGCTATCGAGATCCCTAGAGAACTTCTGGTAGACCGGTCTAAAGTTTACGTGGTGCAGGACAGTACCCTGAATCTTGTAGAAATCGATCCCGTTTACTTCACTAATAATACAGTGGTAATTAAAGGACTGGATAACGGGACTAAAATTTTATCGGCAAACGTTCCTGGCGCCTATTCGGGGATGCTGGTAAAGATCGAAGGACAAAAAGATCTGCTTAAAAAAGAACAGTCTTGAGAAAGTTAATCAATTACTTTATAAAGTTCGGCGTTGCGGTAAATGTCGTCATCATGGCCTTTGTCATTTTCGGGGTGATAGGGATCATGAATATGAAGTCTTCCTTTTTTCCACTTCAGGACTCAAGGATCATAAACATAAGTATAGCCTACCCGGGATCTGCCCCGGAAGAGATAGAGGAAGGAATTATTCTTAAAATTGAAGATAACCTTAAAGGTCTTGAAGGGATAGACCGGGTAACTTCTGTAGCCCGTGAAAGTGGCGGATCTATCACGGTGGAGATAGAACGTGGCGAGGATATAGATGCCATGCTTACCGAGGTGAAAAACGCAGTGGATAGGGTGCCTACCTTTCCCGGCG
>JBFGDP010000373.1:0-2247 GCA_041580575.1 Christiangramia sp. | reverse complement strand
TGCGCCGGCAGCTGTCTTTTTTACTCCTGCGAATTCTGAAATATAACCGCCTGCGATACATGCCAACGCTCCAATCCCTATAACCAGGAATGAGGTAAAGGGCACACTAAAATCAGCTTCAGAATGGTATTCTTTGTAGAAATTAAGAATCACCGGAGTAAAGGCCCAGAAAGCGTATAATTCCCACATATGCCCAAAATACCCAAAAGCCGCAGATCGGAAATTACGAACTTGAAAGATCCTGAAAATCAGGCCTAATTCAGGTTTGTTTTTCCCTTTGCGAAAGGGTCCGTTCGGTACCCACAGCAGGATTAATAGGCCACCCAGAACAGAAATAGCCGAAGTAAAATAAATAACCCAACGCCAATCCAGTTCATGATCTCCGGATAGGTATTTCAATAAATGAGGAAAAGCCGTGCCCAGCACTAATGCGCCTACCAGATATCCAAGTGATTTGCCCAGACCCTTGTCAAAATAATCTGAAGCTAATTTCATTCCCACAGGATAGATGCCGGCGAGGGAGAAACCGGTTAAAAATCTAAATATCACCAGACATAATATACTATTGTTTTCCAGTAATATTCCCAGGTTTATAAATGCGCCAATCACCGCACATATGAAGAAGACTTTCGAGGGAGAGAAGCGGTCTGCTATCGTAAGAATGGCAAAACTTAAAGTTCCTGTAATAAACCCCAATTGCACAGCTGAGGTTAAATGACCCAGTGAATTCGGGTTAAGGGTGAATTCCACCAGCAGATCTGGCATTACCGCATTTCCCGCAAACCATAGTGAGGTACACAAGAACTGGGACAATACGATTATAGGCAGAATCCTGGACGGAGCTTTCAAGTTTTTGAGATCTTATAGGAATTCCTGTTGATTGTTTGTAAGAGAGTGTTTTTCTTTACCAGTATGTAAGGTTGAGGCAGGTTCAAAAAGCATTACCTGTACTTCCTCTTCTGCAATAGGCCTGTGTTCCACTCCCCGGGGAACGATCAAAAATTCATTCTCGTGCAGCTCTACCATCCGGTCACGAAATTCTATCTTCAGCCGGCCTTTGATGATATAGAACATTTCATCTTCATTTTCATGAGAATGCCAAATGAATTCTCCCTTTAGTCTGGCAATTTTCACCTGCTGCCCATTTAGTTCACCAACAATGCGGGGATTCCAATGATCTTTAAACAAGGAGAATTTATCTGCAACATTTACTTTTTTCATAATATCATGGACTTTGATGGTCATAGCTCAATACTCTTGTCAGGATCCATTCTTTATTCTCAAGAATCCATATATGAGTGAATTTTGCTGTGCTTGTAAGATATAATTCTTTGCCGGGTTCTTTAATAAAAAAATCGTGAATGCCTTTTTGGATAGCTCCATACAGCTCGCCGTTATCATATAAAGGATAAACCTGTAAACTACCCTTTTGTAATTTTCTTACCGGCTTCTTCTTAGGATTGGCACAAATATTCTTCCTTATGGCTTTTAAGAAATCAAGCTTGTTAGTGCTTAGACCGCCCTGGTCATGATAAAACTCCAGGTTTTCACTAATAAAGTCTTCGAATTGCTCTATCTCGCAATGGTTGAATCCGCGGTCAAATAATAAGCTGTCTCGGGATTTTAACTGAAGAAATAATTCTGAATTTTCAGACACCTGTGCGTTCATGCTTTGCATGAAAAAAAGGATAAAAAAACCAATGATAAAATTTTTCATCATGCAGGATTTATTTGGACATTAACCAGAGGTAAGCTGCGGGGAAATGTTGGCTCCAGGTGCTTTCGCTATGGGTTCCACCTTCGATATATGCTGCTTTAATATGATCAGGTTTTATTTCTTTGTCTTCCAGGATAGAAACCATTTTCTTAAGATCTGGCACCATTTCTTCTGACTCTGCAGTACCTGCTAAAAAATAGAATTTTATTTGATCATTTAAATTAGCCTTTTCGGTAAGTTCATAGATTTTGGGACTGAACCAAAAGGAAGGGGAAAAGGCTCCTACCATTCCAAAGGTGTCAGGATATTTTAACGCTGCATAATAGGATATGAGACCTCCAAGGGAAGATCCAAAAATTCCCGTATGCGCCTGCTCCGGCATGGTCCTGTAATGTTTGTCTACATAAGGCTTTATTTCTTCAACAAGGAATTCCAGATACAGATCAGCCTTCCCTCCACCATATTTTTCGTGAGAAAATGGAGTTAATTCTTCGATCCTTTTATGACCTCCATGTTCTATACCAATGATG
>JBFGDP010000372.1:0-2254 GCA_041580575.1 Christiangramia sp. | reverse complement strand
TATTTGCCGCCTCGAATTTCCCGGCACGGTCTTTATTTGCCGAGGTGAATGCTCCTTTTACATGCCCAAACAATTCACTCTCTATTAATTCTGAAGGAATGGCAGCACAGTTAACCTCTACCATAGGCCCTTTAGACCTATCGCTTTTTTGGTGTAACCAGTGTGCTACCAGTTCCTTTCCCGTTCCATTAGGCCCGGTGATCAAAACACGTGCATCTGTATGGGCTACCTTTTCTATCATATCCTTAATGTTCTGGATAGCTTCAGACTCGCCTATCATGCGGTAATTCTTACTCACCTTTTTCTTAAGCCTGGTATTTTCAACAACCAGTTCCTTGCGGTCAAGGGCATTTCTAACCGTATTTAATAGCCTGTTAAGATCTGGCGGTTTAGATATATAATCAAATGCGCCCAGTCTCATGGTATTTACGGCAGTATCCAGGTCCCCATGACCAGAGATCATCACCACCGGGATTTCAGGCTTGATCTTTTTAACAGCTTCAAGAACCTCCACACCATCCATTTTGGGCATCTTGATATCACATAAGATAAGATCAAAATCCTCATCCTTTACCAGATCTAATCCAGCGAGACCGTCTTCAGCTTCAGTAACTTCGTAATCCTTGCTTTCTTCACTCAGGATCTTATTCAGTACCCTCCTGATGGAGGCCTCGTCTTCTATTAATAGTATTTTTGCCATTAGAATATTGTAAATTTTAATCCGCTTCTTCCGTAAAACGTATTCGTTTCATTAATTGTATAAATATCATCCCGGTTTTTATCCCTCAATCTGATGTCGTTACGTAAAGTATGCCCGCCATATATGTAGAATTTAATATGATCTGTAAAACTGTATTCATAACCAATCCCGCTAAGCACAATGGTCATTGAAATATTATCGGCGAACATATTATCATGAGGATCTGCCGGAGTCACATCAAAATTATCCTGGATATTTGCAAAGAAACCATCCAGGGTCACAAAAGCCTGTATCTCATGTTTCTCGTTAAAGTAATATTTTAAATTGGATTTTGGGATTCCAAGAGTATAAGACCAATGCTCATCTAACTGACGGTAATAATTTACTATTGGTAAGGGAAATGGAAACCCGGTTGTAGTGCTGTATTGCAGCCCTAAAATAAGTCTCCAGTCATTATTGCTCATTTCAGCCTCTTTGGTCTTAATAAAAAAGACCGAACCGGTATAAATTAGGTCATCATTATCTATATAACTCTGGGAGAAGTTCGAGGCTATTTTTAAACCAGTTTCAGCACCAAATCTCCAGTCATTTTCCAATTTAAAGGTATATCCCAGGGTAGCCGTAAAAGACTGAAATCTATCCAGGTCTCTGGTATCAAAAGTTTCAGGATCCTTATATTTAAAATGCACGTTTCTGTATTCCAAACCCGGCACCAGGTATGAGCCTTCCTTTTTCAACTTTATAGGAAAGACCGTTAAAGCTCTGAATCTCCTAAAGCTGTTATCTGAATTCTTTTGAGGAAAATAGGTATACTCCAACCTGGCCAGATCGATAGCCTGAGCATTCACACTCTGGCAGAAGCACATTAAAAGCAACATATAAATAAGCCTATGCATTTTCATCACTTTGCAGATCATCTGATGATTGACTTTCCCGGGGATAGAACATATGTACATCCCTTTGTGGGAATGGAATGGTAATATTATTCAGTCTGAATTTATTATTTACTTTAAACCTCAATTCACTCTTTACTTTTGGATCTACGAAACTGTCTGAAACATAAAAATGCAATGCAAAAAGCAGAGCCGAATCTCCAAAATCTTCAAATAATACAAAGGGTTCCGGTTTTTTAAGGATTCCTTTTTGTTCCCTGGCACACTCCAGTAACACTTCACGTACCTTTTCCACATCACTACCGTAAGCTACTCCCACCCGCACCGCTTCCCTGGTGGTCTTATGGTTCTGGGTGTAATTATAAACGGTATCACTAATGAATTTATGATTGGGAATGATCATAACTTTATCATCCCTAGTGAGAGCCCTGGTTGTTCTTAGTTTGATCTCAAAAACACGGGCAACGCGTCCGTCCATTTCTATTACATCACCAACCAGTAATGACTTATCCAGAATAATAAAGATTCCCCCGATGACGTCCTGAAACAATTCCTGTAAGGCAAGACCAAGACCTACAAATAGTGCCGCAGAAGCAGTTAGAAGGATGGTGACATCCACCCCGGTAGAGCTCAGCGTGATGAGAATAACCACCACGTACAC
>JBFGDP010000371.1:0-2259 GCA_041580575.1 Christiangramia sp. | reverse complement strand
TAATTTCAGATTTTAAAACAGCTTATTTGTACTTTATAGCATCCAATGAAAAATTTCCTCCCGTTAGCTTTGCTAATGAAGATGGTTTATTGGCCGTAAGTCATGATCTAAGTTTACAGAGGTTGAAAGAGGCTTATTACCAGGGTATTTTTCCATGGTATAGTGAAGGGCAACCTGTGCTCTGGTGGTCGC
Organism: Christiangramia sp.; assembly: GCA_041580575.1. Lineage (GTDB taxonomy): Bacteria > Bacteroidota > Bacteroidia > Flavobacteriales > Flavobacteriaceae > Christiangramia. The sequence goes on along the minus strand of JBFGDP010000371.1, from coordinate 2,067 downwards.
CAGATCCCAGGATGGTCCTGTTTCCTGAAAAGTTGAAGATCGCTAAGAGCATGAGACCTTTTTTAAATCAGGATAAATTTCAGGTAACTTTTAATCAGGCATTTGAGAAGGTGATCGAGAATTGCGGGAAAGTGGATCGCAAAGGGCAGGATGGCACCTGGATAACACCAGAGATCAAAGAAAATTATCTTCAATTACATCACGAAGGGATTGCTTTTTCAACTGAAGTCTGGGATAAGACAAAATTGGTGGGTGGTTTATATGGCATTTATTTAAGGGATAAAAAAATGTTCTGTGGAGAAAGTATGTTCGCGAAAGCAAGTAATGCTTCAAAATTTGGATTTATCAAACTGGTGGAAAAGCTAAAGCATGAAGGTGTGAAATTAATCGACTGCCAGATCTATACAGATCACCTGGCGAGTCTGGGCGCCGAAGAGATACCGAGATCAGAATTTCTGGAATATCTTAAATAGAGACCTTCTTCCCCAGTCTTTTTATTTCCTGATATCTAAAACAATCCACCTCGTGATCATTTACCATTCCGGTAGCCTGCATATGAGCATAAATGACGGTTGAACCTACGAATTTGAAACCTCTTTTCTTAAGATCTTTACTTAGCTTATCACTGATGTCTGTAGTTGCAGGTGCTTTTTTATGGTCCTCGATTTCATTCTGAATAGGCGTGCCATCCACGAATTGCCAGATATATTTACTAAAACTGCCAAATTCATCCTGGATCCTCATGAATTCACGAGCATTGGTAACTGCCGCCCTGATTTTCATCTGGTTTCTTATAATCCCTGCATTTTGCATTAAATCGGTGATCCTGGCGTCTTTGTATTGTGCGATCTTACGATAGTCGAAATTGTCAAAAGCTTCTCTGAAGTTATTCCTTTTTCTAAGCACAGTAATCCAGCTAAGGCCTGCCTGGAAAGTTTCAAGAGTTAGAAATTCAAAAAGTGTTTTATCATCCAGTACAGGAACTCCCCATTCATGGTCATGATAAGCTTCATATAAAGGGTCGCCTTCGCACCATCCGCAACGTTTGATTTTTGCCATAATTTTCAAGATCTAAAATAATAGGTGATTGTCCCCGGCTGCGAATTTCTACCGGCGAGTTTACTGAATTTTGCCCCCGCAGCATATTCCAGCGCTCTTTCTGTAAGACACTCATTTGTAGAAGTGGAGCTGCCGCGGTTTACCGACGCGTCTATCACATAACCATTATCATCTACCGTAATGTTTATTACGATCTTACCGGCCGTATCACAAGTGTACACGGGATTTGGGATCCTTACTGCCCTACGTCCTTTTAAACTAAAAGAGATAGAGCTATAATCATAAACTGCTGATTTTTGTGAAGCTTCTTCACCAGAATTATCCCCGTCTGACCTTTTCTTATTCTCGTCAGAATTTTTCCTGCTTAGGGCATAATTTCCTTCAGATCCTTCGGTTTCTTCATTTTCAGATTGCTCCTGAGAGGCAGAATTCTTCTCGAATATTTCATCCAGCTTATTCTTAAAATCAGCTTCCCGAGCTTCTTTATCCTGATTGTACGCCTGGTGGGTTTGGACATTACGTCGGTTTTGTCTGGAAGTCTCTTTAGGCTTTTGTGGTTCTGTCTTGTTTTTTTCTTCTACTCTGAATTGTTCTAGATCTACCAGCATTTCAGCTTTGGATTGTTTGCTGTTGGCAAGATTGAAATTGTACAATGCCAGCATCAGCACCGCAAAAAACAGGGTGGTGATAATAAGCGCTTTATGCTTGTCGAAAAACTTTTCGAAAAACTCCATATATAACAGCAATCAGCCTTTTATAAAAACTCAAGAATATTTGTTTATTAGTCCTCTATTGCCATCACTTAGGTGGGAGGCTTGAGGTGAGGATAAAAAGTTCTTGAAATTTTTATATATTCTCTCGTGAAGGTAATAATTTTTCAAAAGATTCGATATCCATGGCATTTTCTACGGAATACTCTCCAATTCCGGTACGTCTTAACTCAGAAAGATGTGCGCCGCTATTCAATGCCTGCCCGTATTCATGAGCCAGACTTCTAATATAGGTTCC
>JBFGDP010000370.1:0-2265 GCA_041580575.1 Christiangramia sp. | reverse complement strand
TTGCGTAAGATAGTAACGGGATGCAAAGCTACCCTACCTGTACCATCTTTTATCTGATGTCTGCAGCTGGTTCCGTTGGCTGCAATGATCGTAGACTTTTCACTTTTTCTTACAGCCGGAAATAATGAATTTTCTCCAATACGCATACTTATTTCATAATGTTCTTTTTCGTAACCGAAAGACCCAGCCATGCCGCAACATCCTGAGGCTATGATACTAACTTTGTAGTTCACAGGAAGATTTAAAATATCGAAGGTCCTGGAAGAATTAGACAGGGCTTTTTGATGACAGTGAGCGTGTATCTTAACGGTAGCTCTTTTATCTGTAAATTGATCTGCCCTGATGTTACCTTCTGCAATTTCCTGTTTAATAAATTCCTCGATTATAAAGCAATTTTCAGACAGCCTTTGGGCAGCATCCTTATCATCTGCAAGTCGAAGATATTCATCTCTAAAACTTAGAATGGCTGAAGGTTCTATGCCAATTAACAGAGTGTCGTTGGTAATAAGATCTTTAAAAATAGTAACATTCTTATTTGCAAGGGTCTTTGCTTTATCCAGAAAACCTTTAGAAATCTGGCTTCTCCCACTTTCCGGATGATCTATAATTAACACCCGGTAATTCAGTTTTGCCAGCAGATTTAAAGCATCCTTGCCCACCTGAACGTCCAGATAATTGGTAAATTCATCGTTAAAAAGGTAAACCGTTTTCACAGGATCCTTTAAGATGAATTTTGCTTTATTCCTCAGATAATAATCTTTCAGGGTTTCCCTGGCAACAACCGGAAGTTCTCTTTGTGGTGCTACACCCAAAATTCTTTTTACTAACCCGGAAGTTAATTTGTTGGTTAGAAAAAATCTTGAAAGCCGGGGAACCTTAGCTGCCCGTTCATTCTGCTGGGTAATATTGGCAAAAGCCCGATCCCTGAAACCCGGTTTATTGCTTTGGTGGTATTGATGCTGGAATTCTGCTTTCATGGCAGCCATATCTACATTAGACGGGCATTCACTTTTACAACCTTTACAACTGATGCAAAGCTCCAGTACCTCCTTCAATTCCTGATGATCAAATTTATTTGGTTTATCTGAATTCGTCAGAAATTCCCTGAGCGCATTTGCCCGGGCACGGGTAGTGTCCTTTTCATCTTTTGTAGCCCGGTAACTTGGGCACATAGTTCCTCCCGCTTCCACAGATTTACGACAATCCCCACTCCCATTACATTTTTCGGCAAGTCTTAGAATTCCTTCAGCGTCAGAGAAATCCATGATCGTCTTTACTTCAGGCTCATTTCTGTCTGGAACGTAACGAAGGGACGAATCCATGGCGGGAGCGTCAACTATTTTGCCTGGATTAAATATGTTATTGGGATCAAAAGCAAATTTAATCTCTCTAAGTAACTCGTATACCGGTTTGCCAAACATTAGTTCGATAAACTCTGCCCTAACCCTGCCGTCACCATGTTCACCACTTAATGACCCGTTATATTTTTTAACCAGTACTGCCACGTCCCTGGTGATATTGCGAAATAATTTTACATCTGCAGATTTTTTTAAATTGAGAATAGGCCGCAAATGAATCTCTCCTGCGCCTGCATGAGCATAATAGACCGCCTGTTGGTCGTATGTTTTCATGATCGCGCTAAATTCTGAAATATAATCGGCCAAAACCGGTAAGGACACGGCGGTATCTTCTATACAGGCCACCGCCTTTCTATCTCCCTTCATATTCCCCAGTAAACCAAGTCCGGCTTTACGAAGTTCCAGGGCCTGGTCTATTTGTTCAGCATAAAGTACAGGATATGCATAACCCAAGTTAGAGTCATTCAGCGTTTTTAATAATTCTTCTACCTGTTTCTGCAACTCGGTCTCGGAACTACTTCTCAATTCCAGCATCAGGATTGCTTCCGGATCTCCTTCAATAAAAAAACGATTACTCCTGTATTTCAGGCTTTCCTTCGTACAATCCAGAATAACCTTATCCATCATTTCACAGGTAAACAAGGAATGGTGCATTGCTGGGACCACGGCTTGCATACAGGCATCTATGCTCTTAAAGTGAGCTGCGACCATGGCGGTATAATCTGGTGGAAGTTCATCCAGTTGTAAGGTGATCTCTGTAATAAAAGCCAGGGTTCCCTCGCTTCCTGCGATCAATTTTGAAAAATTAAAAGATTCCTGGTCTTCAAAAAAGGGCTGAGAATGTAACAATTCGTCTATCGCATAACCCGTATTTCTGCGATGCAGACCCCGAGGCGGATAGTTTTTA
>JBFGDP010000369.1:0-2271 GCA_041580575.1 Christiangramia sp. | reverse complement strand
GGGGTCGATAGGGAGACCGTCCAGCCACCTCCAGCGGTAGTTGTAGTATTTCCTACTGAAATTCCATCCTTAAAAAGTTCAATAGAAGCATTCTCATAATCTGATCCACCCGAAATTGAGGTAGCTCCAGCACTAATAGAAGACTGAATAGTCGGACAGTTCGCACGAGGTAGAATGGAATTCCCTGCTTTTATTTCGTCCACAGTAGTTGGAGGAAATACATCGATAAGTCCTTCCCAAAGGTTATCAATGGTCCCTGTGGAATCATCTGCCCCACCCAAATCTGAAATTCCATTGTTTCCTATCGCCTCGTTGGGATTGATCACCGTATTCCCCACCATTCTCAATGGCGTTGAAGTAGTAATACCAAATGCAGCCGTAATATCTGCAAATGGAATATAGAAATCGTAGAAGTAATCATCATCACCACAAATCTCAGAAAAGGCAATGGACTTTTGGGCAAAATCATCATAAGGCCTGTCAACAGTGGCATCACCAATTTCGGTTGCCGCAATGGTTCCGTCTACGTCATAAAGCCCCACCCCAAAATTGGTTCTTAAAACCACTTCTATTTCGAATCCCGGGTTGCCCGGAATATAATTTGGATCGGCGTTAGGCCCCGTAGCCCCAAATTTTTGGTCGGTGTCTATTAAAATGGAATAGGCCTTGGAGTTTTCTGCCGTACCCCCAAGTCTAAACCTGAACATAAGATTTTCATTGGCATCCAAGTATGTATAGATGGTATTATTATCATCAGACTTTACCAGATCGGTAAAACCACACGACGGCCCAGGACCCAAATCGCTAGGAGGTTCAGGCGCACCTAATGAAGGAAGCGGTGTATAAGGGATTTCACTTTCAGATTCATCATTGGCAATAAATCCCTGGTTGGTATTTGAGGTGTACCCATCAAGGTTGGGATCAAGAACGGCCTGACCACTGGAAGTTGCGGGTTTGTAAATTAGGCCCTTTGTCTGGGCTGAAAGATCAATAAAAGATAATAGGAACAGAATAGTAAAAATTCCGGGGAGTAAAAATTTCTTCATATTAGAAATTCGATAGTAGGTTTGGGTTAGTTTTTTGAATATAGGAACCGATATTACATCTCACGTCGGCATGGTTTGTATTTCAAAGAGGTAATAGATACTCATTATAAATAGGTAAATAGGTCAATCGGCCGGCAATAAAAGAAAATCTTAAATATTTTGTTAATTCTCCACAATGCTTTCGATAAAAAACATTTATGTATCGACCAACAACCAGCCATATTGAGTCCTGGTGCATCAGAACCCGGCTGCAAATAAAGGCTTTACCGAGCGAACCCGAAAATTTTACCATAAAAAAACCCCGTAATTAAATAATTACAGGGTTTTTGTTAATATTTTCTTAGTACTCGAGGCGGGAATCGAACCCGCACTCCCGAAAGAACTGGATTTTGAATCCAGCGCGTCTACCAATTCCGCCACTCGAGCTTGTGGATGCCAAAAGTATAAAAATTTTAGATTTCAGATATAGATTTTCAGTAAATTCTTTAGGACTGCATAATCTGAATAAAATCTATCAATCATGTTCCATAGGAGCGATCACCAACCACCCTTAAAAAACTAATTACCAGCTTGTTAAATTATTTAAAATTTTTTTATTCGGTATTGATCTTTAGTATATATTCGCTCACTTTTAATTTAATCATAAAAATGAAAAAACTAATTTTTGGTGCTCTTGCACTTACCTTGTTTACTGTAACCTCTTGTCGCGATGAAAAAAATGAGGCTGTTGAAGAAATAGCTAAAGAAACTGCGATCATCGAGGATGCTAATCCTGAAATGATTTCAGAAGTTGAGGGCAGCCTTGAGGTTGAAACTGCTACTGAGATTGATTCAGTAAAAACTGAAGTAGAACAGGAAGCTACCATCAAGCAATAAGAGATCCAAGAGATTTCAAATTTTCAGGTCCTGCCAAAAGCAGGACTTTTTATTTTGAATGGTATCAAAACAATTGAGAGTGAGGACTCTTTAATTTAAAAACAATTTTTTCTTATCAGTTAATTCAAAGTCAGGCGGGAAACCGCAGCTTGTTATTCACTCCGTCAGCATCTGTCAATGCCTTACAAACTCCCCACTTTTGCCATTATTTGAATTAGTTGTATTTTCGGGTCTTCGCTTATTAAAGGTTTTTTATGTCTCAATTTTGGCTTTACTTCAGGCTTGGCCTTGATCATGTTCTGGACTGGCAGGCTTACGATCATGTATTATTTTTAATTGTGCTGGTCGC
>JBFGDP010000368.1:0-2278 GCA_041580575.1 Christiangramia sp. | reverse complement strand
GAGGTAAAAAGCAACACCTATCTGGACGTTCAAAATATCGCCCGTGATGTGATCAATGATATAGGATACACCAAAGGGGCTTACAAATTTAGCGGTGATTCCTGCGGAGTCATCTCTTTGATCCACGAGCAATCTCAGGACATTAACCAGGGTGTAGATCGAGGAAACAAAGAAGATCAGGGAGCGGGCGACCAGGGAATGATGTTTGGATATGCCACCAATGAAACGGAAAATTATATGCCTCTGGCTCTGGATATTTCTCATAAAATCCTGATAGAACTCGCGAAACTAAGACGTGAAGGTAAGGATATTGAATATCTAAGACCCGATTCTAAGAGCCAGGTGACCATTGAGTATAGTGACGAGAATGTACCCCAAAGAATCGTTGCTATCGTAGTTTCTACCCAGCATGATGATTTTGATGAGGACGACACCAAAATGCTCAGCAAGATTAAAAAAGATATTTTAGAGATCCTTATCCCAAGGGTGAAAGCACAGTTACCGGAATACGTTCAAAAACTATTCAACGATGACATCGTATATCATATCAACCCAACGGGAAAATTTGTAATTGGTGGTCCTCACGGGGACGCCGGATTAACCGGTAGAAAGATCATCGTGGATACCTATGGCGGGAAAGGTGCACACGGCGGTGGTGCATTTTCAGGTAAAGATCCTTCCAAGGTAGACAGATCGGCTGCCTATGCCTCTAGACATATAGCCAAAAACCTGGTTGCTGCAGGAGTAGCCCCTGAAATTCTGGTACAGGTTTCTTATGCTATAGGAGTTGTGGAACCTACTTCTATTTCGGTTTATACATACGGAAAGAAGAATGTGGATCTTACCGATGGGCAAATCGCTGAAAAGGTGAGGAAGATCTTCGATATGCGTCCCGCAGAAATCGAAAAAAGATTAGGACTTAGAAATCCAATCTATAGAGAAACCGCAGCTTATGGCCACATGGGCAAAGAACCCCGTACCATCACGAAGATTTTTAAGAGTCCGTATAATGGTGAAATTTCCAGAACGGTTGAATTGTTTACCTGGGAAAAGCTTAATTACGTTGAAGACGTGAAAAAAGCATTTGGACTGGATTAAATTAATATTTTAGTCAAAATACTTAATACTATGTGGTCACTGTTTCCTTTCCTTATTATTATTTTCTACCTGGCTATCATCGGCTCCATTCTTTATCTCATTTATAAATGGGTAAGTCGATTTATTGCACTACGGGAAGAGCAAAATGAATTGCTCAGGGAAATCATAAGGAAGATGAAATAAACTATTCAAAAATACAAGCCGCTATCTAGCGGCTTTTTTTATCATTTCTTCGGAAAACCTTAACAGCGGGAAGCTCTATTAATGCCTACTTTTATTACTCACCAAGAGGTTTTCCAATGTCTATATTCAAAAAAGTTAGAAATACGATCAACCTGCTAAAGTCGGTCGATATGGATCAATTAGCTAAGATCAATGAAAAAATTGATCTGGCAGAGGCCATGAAAACTTTAGGAAAACTTGACGACCGTCAATTGGCCGGATTGATGAAAATGTTAAAAACAAAGCGCAAAAAAGGGCAGCATGACCTCCCTCCTATAGATGGCGATTTTTATAATTTGGATCTGAAACTTACCGACGAGCAACGTGAAATCCAGATGAGGGTGCGAAATTTCATGGAGGACGAAATTCGCCCCCTGGTGAATGAATATTGGAAGAAAGACCAGTTCCCATTTGAGGTAATCGAAAAATTCCGGGATCTTAATATCGTGGGTGTCCCCTACGAGGGATATGGATGTCCTAACCTACCGTTTCTCATGGAGGGGATCATAGCCCAGGAGATCGCCCGGGTTGATGTTTCTATTTCTACATTTTTTGGAGTACATAGTGGTTTGGCCATGGGCTCCATTTATTTGTGTGGAAGTGAGGAACAGAAACAAGAGTGGCTTCCCCAGATGCAGAAAATGGAAAAGATCGGGGCATTTGGTCTTACCGAACCTAATGTGGGTTCTGGTGTTGCTGGAGGTCTTGAAACTACCTGCAAATTTGATGGTGAAAGCTGGATCCTTAATGGCCAGAAAAAATGGATTGGGAATGCCACTTTCGCCGACGTAATCATTATCTGGGCCAGAGATGTAGATTCTAATCAGGTAAAAGGATTTCTGGTGAGAAAAGAAAATCCTGGTTTCAAGGCTGAAAAGATCAAAGATAAAATGGCATTGAGGATCGTTCAGAATGCGATTATCACGTTAACAGACTGTGCTATCCCGGAAAGTGATCG
>JBFGDP010000367.1:0-2283 GCA_041580575.1 Christiangramia sp. | reverse complement strand
GCAGACCATATGCTACTTCAGTATCATCTTCAAAACTAAAATTATCCCCGAAAATATCGGTAAGTGTGATCGCTGCTGCTCCCGAGACTACAGAGTGTCCGCTGGTATATTCTGGAAAGGGCGGAGTCTGTAAAACCGGTGCCCAGTTCTCATCGATATATTTATTGATAAGCGTTTCTGGTCTTACCAGGCTGCTGCGATATTTCTCATCCCAGCAACTAATAAAGGCATCTGCCATGGCGATAGACGTCCTGGTATAAGCATAAACCGTTTTGTTAAAATCTGCGTTCGTTTTCTTATTGGCGATCTTGGTAATCCCGATCCAATGTCCACCGGGAGTGATCTTTTTCGTAGCGAACATTAAGTGACCCTTCTGCGTAGATACATAGGGGTTGCAATCCCAGAATTTAGCTATCTCAAGTTTCTCGTTATTCTCTCCATCTCCTAAATCGGCTATTTCCTGTTTTATACGATACACTTCCATAAGTTCTTTATAGAATTGAGAATCGGGTTCCATAGAGAATGGAGGTGGTGGACTAGGTTTGAATTGACTGGACGAATCTATTACAAAAGGTCTTATTTTCATCCAGTGAGGCTCGATTCCATCCATATAAGTTGGTGGAGTGGGCTGCCATCTGCTTTCATCTTCTGTATAAAGCGAAAATTTAGGCATAGTACGGGTTTCAGCATAATTATCCTGGTTCATCCATTCAGCGATATGCGCCGCCACCTTGAGTCCATAGGTCTCAGATTTTCGAAAACTTTCCGGGTTTCTTTTTTCCCATTGGTTAAAAATACTATCCCGATATTTCTCTATACGCTCTTCAGAAAAAATCAACTTTTTCCCAATTTCGTAAAATGCTACAATAGCAGAAACTTCCAGATTCAACCCGGTCGTATCTTCAGGTTTTGGAACAGGAGTTAATTCATTCACCTGCCCAACAAGTGACCTGTATTCCGAATCACCCGCCCTCAGAGTCTCATAGGCCGCTATATTGGAATAGGCATAAATCCTGCTTGACACCGGTGGAGAAAAGATATCATGAACCTGGATCTCTGTAAGTTTATCAATGGCATTATGATAATCATCTGTAGTAACTACAATAGGTTCATTTTTTTGACAGGAGGTTAAGATCAAGGTTAAGATCAACAATCCTGTAATACTTATTCGTTTCATTCTATATTTTCATATTTAAAGATCACCGGTGCTGCATCATTTAAAAACCCGATGATATAATTCATATCGCCAATTTTAATATTCCGAAGCATATTTACCGGTTTCCCCGTAAGATCCATACCCAGGTCTGAAGTATTTCTGATATCTTTCTCAGAAAAGATAATTGCTCCGGGAAATGCTCCAAATGCCCCGTGATAAGGGGTCACCCCAAAATAATTCCCAGCTAACAAAGCTGTTTCCATTTGATTTTCAGGGTTTCTAAATACGAAGATACTATTTATAGGTGCAAATTGTAAATTTTTGTTAAAAGGAATGAATTCGAATTTTCCATCCTGGTTTTTCAGGTAACCCGATTGAGTAGTATGGATCTCCATGAGAGTCAGCTTTTGCAGGTCATTCCCAAAAATTTCCTTGATATTCTTACCGGCAAATTTTTTATAGTCAGGAAATTTTTTTCTTAGATAGTTCATTTGGCTTGCCAGTTCATCCAGCCCTGCAAAAGTGAAATACTCACCATTGTTTTCCTGGGCCAGGATGGTCTCGGTGGTACCATTACCATCAATATCTCCATAATACATTCTAACCGGTGATTCAGCCGTCGCCCTTATCTTGGAATTCTTACCCCAATTGCCAATAAGTATATCGAGGTCTCCGTCGTAATCTATATCCATCACATTTACCGAACGCCATAATCCATTCAAATGTTTGAAATCATCAGCCATTATCTTTTTAAAGCTTCCGTCCAGATATTTAAAGATCTTAGGAGCCATCCACTCCCCTGCCAGGATCAATTCAGGATGATTATCATTATCCAGATCTGCCCATATAGCATCTGTAATCAACCCGGCATTTTCAATTTCCTGGTTTTCGATAAGCTGGAATTTTCCGTCTATATTTTCCAACAGGAACGATCTGGGAATTTTCCCGAAATCACCAGCAACCGCCCGCCCTCCTACAAAAATATCAAGATCCCCGTCCAGGTCATAGTCACCGGCCTTTACAACCGCGGCATTGCTATAATATCCCGGAAGCTGGATCTTTTCCCAGCTACCGCTTATTCTAGTCCAGTATGCATCTTTCAATACCTCATATTCTCCATTAAATTC
>JBFGDP010000366.1:0-2292 GCA_041580575.1 Christiangramia sp. | reverse complement strand
GATTAATCAGGTAAATAATTAATAAAAAAGCTGTCAGAGTCTGACAGCTTTTTTTATACCTTAACCTATTCCATCTAGAATTTTTTGCTGGTGGTTTATCGATTCCTGGTGAATAGCTTTGAACATTCTAAGAACAAATTCTTCGCTCAGGCCTTTTTCCTCTCCTTCCAGCACCATTTTGCCAAGGATCTCATTCCATCTTTTGGTTTGCAGAATGGCCACATTCTGTTCTTTTTTCACCTGGCCTATCTCTTCAGCGATCTTCATTCGTTTAGACAGGATTTCCAGGATCTGGCTATCTGTAATATCGATTTTAGACCTAAGCGTGGTTATCTTATGCTGGAATTCCTCACTGGCAGAAATTTCTTTTCTCACTTTCAGGTCCTGCATGATCTTAATAAGGGTTTCAGGGGTTATTTGTTGAGCGGCATCACTCCATGCCTTATCGGGGGTGTGGTGCGTTTCCACCATGATACCATCGTAGTTAAGGTCCAGCGCAGTTTGACATAGATCAAAAATAATATCTCGTCTACCCGCGATATGAGATGGATCCAGGATGAGCGGAAGGTCTGGAAACTTATTTTGTAGCTCTATTGGTATTTGCCATTCCGGATTATTACGGTATTTGGTTTTTTCATAGGCTGAAAACCCTCTGTGGATCACTCCCAGGTTATTGATATTGGCGGTATGCAGTCTCTCTACCGCACCCAGCCATAAAGAAAGATCGGGATTCACAGGATTCTTAACCAGTACGATCTTATCTGTACCTTTCAAAGCATCGGCTATTTCCTGAACAATGAAAGGAGAAACCGTAGTTCTAGCTCCTATCCAGAGAATATCTACATCATGTTTTAAGGCGAGGTCTACATGGTTTGGATTAGCAACCTCCGTGGTTGTAAGCATTCCGGTTTCTTCTTTCGCTTTCTGAAGCCATTTAAGTCCCAGAGCACCTACTCCTTCAAAATTCCCGGGCCTTGTCCTTGGTTTCCAGATTCCCGCTCTTAATACGGTCGCATCGCTATCTTTTAATTGATGGGCGATAGTTAATACCTGTTCTTCTGTTTCGGCACTGCAAGGTCCTGCAATTACCAGCGGATGTGATAAACCAAAATTATCCAACCATGTTCTGAGTTCCTTTTTATTTTCCATTTTCCAGTATTTTAAATTCTTCGTTTCTATTAATTCCGTTGAGCACTTCTCCTATGTGGTTCGTTTTTTCCATTTCACTATATATTTCCTGGAAGTTATCCTCCTCCATCAACTTCTTAAAATGTTCCAGATTTGAAATATATTGATCCAGGGTTTCCAGTACATTCTTTTTATTTTGATTGAAAATAGGCGTCCACATAGCCGGAGAACTTTTTGCCAGCCTAACCGTGGAAGCAAATCCACTTCCTGCCAAATCAAAAATATCCCGTTCATTCTTCTCCTGGTCCAGGACAGTTTTTCCCAGCATGAAAGAGCTTATATGAGATAAATGAGACACGTAGGCAATGTGACGATCGTGTGATTTGGGATCCATATATCTTATTCGCATCCCAATCGCTTTAAAGATCTCCAGGGCTCTTTCCTGAAGTTTGAAAGCGGTTTTCTCCACCTCACAGATGATATTGGTTTTATCTTTAAATAATCCATGTATTGCTGCCGTGGGTCCGGAAAATTCTGTTCCCGAAATTGGATGCCCGGCCAGATAGTTCCTTCTTTTGGGATGCTTCGCAACTTTTAAACATAAATGCTCCTTCGTTGAACCGGCATCGGTGACTACACAATTGTCATTCACCAGGTCCAGAACCCGGGGTAAGATTTCCATGCTCGTATCTACAGGGATAGCCAGGTATACCAGATCTGCTTTGTTAAGATCCCCGAAGGTCGCCTTTCTATCAATGAGACCCAGGTCAAGTGCTGTCTGCAAATGTGCTTCATTTTCATCTATTCCAAAGATCTCAACCTGCCGTAGAACAGATTTTAGGTCTAGTGCAAAAGAGCCGCCTATAAGGCCTATTCCTATTACAAAAACTTTCATTTTATTATTCTTTTAAGAGCTTCATCAATCATTTCCTCATTCGCACATAGAGAAAAACGTACGTAACCTTCTCCCTGGGATCCGAAGATAAAACCGGGAGCTATAAAAATATCTTTTTCATATAAAAGTTTATCGACCAGCGCGGCCGAGTTTTGTCCTTTGGGTGTTTTTGCCCAGATAAAAAGACCGACCTGATCCTTACTTACTTCACAATTCAATGCCGAGATCAATTGGAGTACTTTCTTTTTTCTGGCGCTGTATATGCTATT
>JBFGDP010000365.1:0-2292 GCA_041580575.1 Christiangramia sp. | reverse complement strand
CGTAAGAAGGTCTTTCAGAGACAGCCGGCCTTTTAATTTATTTTTATCATCTACCACGTAGATGGAATGTACCCGGGTCACATTTTCTGCCTGCTTGCGCATTTCGGCCATACAACCGGTAACACTCCAGTTTTCGTTCACTTTTACCAGCTCCTTGGCCATAAGACCCCCGGCAGAATTTTCATCATAGCGCAATAGCTCTACAATATCATCTGCATGCTGCTCATCGGTTATTTCAGAAATTACATCCTGTTGTAATTCCAGGGAAAGTTCAGAAATGATGTCGGCGGCATCATCTGTATCCATCTCGTTTAGCTCGTCTGCTATTTCCTTGGGCGAAAGGGATTCCAGTATGCGCTCGCGGCGATCTTCTTCCAGCTCCATGAGAGCTTCAGCCGTTTGTTCACTATCTAAAAGACGTACGATGTAGGTGGCCTCATCAACATCGAGTTCAGAAAGAATCTCAGCGATATCTGCATAGTGCACCTCTTCCAGGTGCAGCAGTAGTTCCTCATCTTTCTTTTCTTCGATGAGGTATTTTATCTTATCTATTAATTCTTCACTAATCTGAAATTGCATACGGTTCAATCATTTGAGTAAGTTCAATAAACCGCTGGAAACTGAGTTGTTCCGGCCTAAGTCCAAATATAGCATCTTCCCTTAAATTATCGGGCAGATTAAAGATTTTTAAGCTGTTCCTGATCGTTTTTCTACGCTGATTAAAGGCTGTTTTTACCACCCTGAAAAATAGTTTCTCATCACAGGGAAGGCTGAAATCATCTTTCCTGGTCAATCTTAAAACGCCGCTGTCTACTTTTGGCGGAGGATTAAAAACCGTTGGAGGCACGGTGAATAGGTATTCGGCCTCATAAAAGGCCTGGGTAAGCACACTTAAAATACCGTAGGTTTTATTTCCTTCTTTTTCACAGATCCTTTTAGCTACTTCTTTCTGGAACATCCCCGAAAACTCAGGGATTTGATCCCTTAACTCCAACACCTTAAAAACAATCTGCGTGGAAATATTATAAGGAAAGTTACCAATAATGGCGAATTGCTCATCCCGGAAGATCTGTGAAAGATCATATTTTAAAAAGTCTTTTTCATGGATCCTGCCTCTAAGGTGTAAATAATTACTTTCCAGATATTCCACACTTTCGGTGTCGATCTCGATCACATGGATCTCGGCTTCTTTTTCCAGGAGGTACTTGGTAAGCACGCCCATGCCGGGGCCAATTTCAAGAACCTTTTTATAGCCATCAAAACTAAGGGTATCGGCGATCTTAGCTGCAATATTCTCATCTGTAAGAAAGTGCTGGCCAAGATGTTTCTTTGCTTTTACGCTCTGGTCATCTTTAGCAGTAGGTTTATGGAAGTTAGGTTTGTATTTTTTCATAATGTAGTTTGGCAAGACATGGCTTTTCCCGGACCTGTCTTAAGATTGTTGCTGAAGCTTATAAACAGAGACGAGCTCTGAAAAGACTCAGATATTACTGCTCGGTGATCACTTCCAGTTCGGTTCTAAAAGCAACGAATTTACCCTCAAAAGGCTTCGATTTCGCACGCATTTCATCAGCATTTTCAGCATAATAGCGTTCCAGCATATTCTTATTTTCGGCAGTATATTGAACCGAATAGGTAATACCGCCCATTGGTTCTTCCACCATGACCTTAGACATAAGGGCTTTCCTGAATTTCCCCGTTTCCAGCATTTCGGGGATATGCTCCTCCTTCATCCATTTTATCCATTCATCATGAATATCCTCCTGAACGTTGATAGTGACGTTATATATGATCATTGCCTGAATTCAATTTTGGGATTATTCTATACTGTCTCCACGAAGCATCCGGTATTTTTTCCTGGCTTCAACAAAATAGATACTATCTGCAAAGTTAAAGATAATTTGCTCGTAATAGCTTTTTGCCTTCTCGGGATCCTGAAGTTCGTTCGCGTAGAGCTCTGCCAGCAGATAGTGGGCATTATCGGCAAGGATGTCTTTCCCAAATGAATTGATGATCTCCAGATAATTATGCTCTGCCCGGGCGAAATCCCTTTCTTCTTCAAATAATTTTGCCTGGCTTAAGAGCGCCTCGTCTTCGATCTTTTCTCCTTTATGATCAATCAATATCGAATCCAGGGCCCTGATCGCTTCCGGATTTCTTTTCTGAAAACTAAGCAGGTCTGCCCGCGCATATTTTCTAAGCGCAGTCTGGGTAGAATCTTCCAGAGAATTATCACTAATTAGAAGACTAAGCTCCATCGCATCATTTGCGATTAATTGAGAAGTCGAAGAT
>JBFGDP010000364.1:0-2306 GCA_041580575.1 Christiangramia sp. | reverse complement strand
GGATAGAAAAAGTGAGGTTTGCTTAAAAGTTTAATTGCATTGACAAGTAGAAGTATAAGTGGTCAATTGCAACCAGTACATAAATTTCTGTTAAAATCTGTAATGTAGGTAGGGAAAGTTCCCAGCCATATACAGCCAAGATATTAGTCACTTAGTCGTGGAGAGAGCTTAAAAAGGTAAATTTTCCAGGTCCACATTTCCCCCGGAGATTATGATCCCTATCTTTTTTTCTCTAAAGCGCTCTTTTTCTTTAATAACAGCAGCAAGGGCTACCGCACTGGAGGGTTCAACGACGATTTTCATTCTTTCCCAGATCAGTCTTAAAGCACTTCTTATCTCTTCTTCAGTCACCCTGACGATTTCCTGAACATGCTCCAGTATGATCGGAAAATTCTTATCTCCCAATTGTGTTTTCAATCCATCTGCTATGGTATTTGCTGAAGTGTTCTCTTCAATTCTACCACTTTTTAGAGACCGCCAGGCATCATCGGCTTCCATAGGTTCTGCGCCAATGCATTTACAATCCTGGCCAAAATTCTTTACCGCCAGGGCAGTGCCAGCGATCAATCCTCCACCTCCAACAGGGGTAATAATATATTCCAGATCTGGTTGCGCATTCAATAGTTCTATGGCTGCAGTACCCTGTCCTAAAATCACATCCAGATCGTTAGACGGATGAATGAAAGTAGCCCCTGTTCTTTGCTGAATTTCGTCTGCAGTTCTTTCACGATCCTGAAGAGTGGAAGGGCATTCAGTAATTTTACCACCGTAGGTTCTCACTGCTGCCTTTTTAACTTCCGGGGCGCTATCTGGCATAACGATATAGGCTGGGACATCCAGGCCTTTTGCAGCCAGAGAAAGTGCCTGGGCAAAATTCCCTGAGGAATGAGTGATTACTCCTTTATTTTTTTCGGTTTCTGTAAGATTAAGAATAGCATTCGTGGCTCCTCGCATTTTAAAGGCACCCATCTTCTGGAAGTTCTCACACTTAAAAAACAGGCTGGCACCTGTCATCTCATTTATTAAGGTTGAAGTGAGTACGGGCGTGCGATGAATAAAGGGAGCAATTTTAGCATGCAGCTCCTGCATTTGATATTTAGTGATTTGCAAAATTTCTGAGTTTGATCCTAAAATAAAAATTCCCCGGCATTTCGGGGAATTTATTTTTAATCTTCGATAGGGATGGTGAGCATCGGGATATCTGCCTTTTTTAAAAGCTCCATCGACACACTTTCATTTATTAGGTTATGCAGGAAACTATGTTTATGAGTACCTACGATCAACAGATCAATATTTAGTTTCTGCGCCTCCTGTAATACTGTTTCCACGGTAGAACCCTGGATCAGCAATGCTTCAGATTCTACCTCATCACCAATAAAATTTTTACAGATTTCCTGAAGGTTCCGGTGTTCTTCCCGGTATTCTTCCGCCTTAATATCACGAATATACTGAGGTCCTGGTTCGTACCCAACAAAATCCGGTTCAGGTTCAGCTACATGCAATACCCAGATTTTAGATTGAAATTTCTGCGCCAGGCTTTCAGCATACACCATCAATTCCCCAATACTGTCATTAAAATCGACAGCGACCATGATATTTTTCCACGTTTCCATCTGTAATAAATTTAATTATCAATAACCTTTTTCCATTTCCACTTTATTCTTAAGTGGTTCATTTTCCTTCATCCGGTCATAATTCTCAGCAATCTGGGCGACCACAGATTCCGGTTTGGTTAAGCTGGCAATATGGGGGGTGATATTTATTTTCGAATGTTCCCAGAAAGGATGTTCATCTGGTAAGGGTTCTTCCCTGAAAACATCCAGTGAGGCACCCGACAGATGACCGTTATCGATCATCTTCATGAGGTCATGCTCTACCAGGTGTTCACCGCGGGCCACATTAATAATATAGGCTCCCTCGGGTAACATATCAAATAGATCTGCATTCAGGATATTTTTGGTATCCTCGGTTAAAGGTAGTAAACATACCAGAATTTCTGAATTTTTTAAAAAATCTTCCAGCTGATCTTTGCCGTGATAACTGGTCACATTTTCACAGTTTTTCTCAGTTCTGGACCATCCATAAACCTGGAAGAAGTTTTTGTGGAGCTTGTCTGCCACAGCATTTCCAAGCACTCCCAGACCCATAATTCCCACCTTGGTATCCTGAGGTCTTTTATACTGAAATTTTTCCCATTTTTTCTCCTTCTGTGCCTTCACGTAATGATGAAGGCTTCTTATGTGGTTCATTACCTGGCTCAGTACAAAATCACCCATATCCTCGGTAAGTGTATCATCTACCACTTT
>JBFGDP010000363.1:0-2322 GCA_041580575.1 Christiangramia sp. | reverse complement strand
TTAGCTATAAAACCAAGGTTTACAGTAAGCTGCTCCTTAAGCCAGTTGTGCTGAGCTTTATTTGGAGTGATGATGGGAATCGGCCGGAAGACCAGTTCTTCATTTTTAAAATTGGTTTTTATAAAATCTCCCAGTTCTTTAGCTAACTGAAGATTGGATATACCACTTTTTAATAAAATTTCTCCAGACATATCGATAACTTCTTTCATAATTATAGTCGGTTAGCAATTCCGGAAGCTCTTCTTACCTGCGCTTTAGCCGATTTTTTAATGACCTCTTTTGTTCCTTGAAGGATTAGACTCTCTTTAGCCCGGGTAATCCCGGTGTAGAGCAATTCCCTGGTAAGGATGGGCACGTCTTCCGATTTAGGCATTACCAAAAGGACCTTGTTGAATTCAGATCCCTGACTCTTATGTACCGTCATGGCAAAAACTGTTTCCACATCGGTAAGAAGGCCCGGAGAATACCCACGAACTGCAGTCCTTGTTTTCTCAGGATCTTCCTGGTCGGCCTTTTGTTCTGACGTAAGAAACCAAATTTTCATTTTATTGGAATCTTTAGGATCTTTTCGAACCAATCCTATATCCCCGTTAAAAAGCTGCAGGTCAGGGTAGTTTCGGGTGACTATCACTGGACGATGATCGTAAAATTCAGATTTGGGATTAATCAGCCTTTTGTCCGAAAGGTACTTCTCCACCCTGACATTTAAACCCGAGACTCCCTGCTTTCCATTCCTTAGCACCGCAAGAATGCGTAGATCGTTGAACTTCTTAAGAGATTCTTCTATTCGTTCTTCGGAAGATTTCTCATTTTTATCGATGTAATTCTCATATTCTTTAATGAAGGTTGTGAAAACAGATTCTTTGTGCTCTAAATCTATTTTAATATTACCTTCCAGCGGGTTTGCGTCAAACCAGGATTGAATAGTATTTTGGTCGTTCGTAATTACCGCCTTACTCACTTTCCTAAATTCAGGATTTTCATCAAACCTGTAGGAATGTTGAAGCTCAACTATATGGTCTTGTAACGACGCTTTTTTCTCAGCGACCGGGTTAAGATCAGTATCGGAAAGAATTTCCTCTAGATTCCTGCTAGCTTCAACCGAAAAATGGTTTTTCGAATGTACGGTATTACAAAGATCTCCCAGCAAACTTCCCGCTTCCACTGAAGTGAGCTGATCCTGGTCGCCCAGAATGATCAGTCGGGTCTTTGAATCTACCGCATTGATGAATTTGGCAAAGAGTGCCACATCTATCATAGAAGCTTCATCTACTATGATCACATCGGCATCGATCTTATTATCCTTGTGGTGTTTAAAATATGGTGAAAGATGAATTGACCCCAATAAACGATGCAAGGTATAAGGCTTTAAAGCGTTTATATTTTCACGATATTCCTCCGGCACCTGCTTATTAGTGGCCAGGGCTTCCTTCATCCTCATAGCAGCTTTTCCCGTAGGAGCAGCCAGCTTCACATTCAGGTTCGGGTTTTCTTCATAAAGCAGGCTCAGGATCTTGGCTACCGTAGTAGTCTTTCCAGTTCCCGGTCCGCCGGTGATGATAGTAAAGTTATTAAGGTATGCAATAGCGGAAGCCACCATCTGCCAGTCGGTATCCAAATCTGGATCCCGACCCTCAACCAGCTTCTTAAATTCCTTTAAACCCTTTAACTTTTCCAGCCTTTGCATCTTCTCTTGTGCCCCGGTGTTGATAAGGTTTTTGATGCCTTCGATGATCTGGGTTTCATAGTTGAAGTAACGGGTGATGTAGAAGTTGTCTCCGTTTAAAACAAAGGGCTTATCCCTTACCTCCAATTCTCCCCCTTTGGCGACAAGTGCCGTACGCATCAGGACATCAGTAGCAGTGAACATATCAAACTCCTCATCCTTGTCCTTATAACCTTCAAAAATACCAGCTGCACCATCCTTATTGTTGAGATCAATACAAACACTTCCCTGGGCAAGGTTCCGGGAAACGGCATAGGCGAAGGGTTGAATTGTTTTCTCGCCTTCTTTTTTAAAGAAGTTTGCAAAGTGGTGGTGGTGGATGGGATGCTTCATCTATATAGTTATTTATTTAAAGGAAAAAATTGAACTATTCTCTACCAACAATTATAAAAGGTCTACAATCTTATTCCTCTCGTCCTTTGCGGTCAAAACCCCATTGCTTACATATTCAATAATACTTTCCTGAACAGAAATGGCTTTATTCCTTAAAACCTCTGCAAGCAATAAACTTCTTGCTCCTCGTTTCTCGATGACATCGTGGACAGCGGTTCTTGATATTCTCTCTACCATTGGGCCTGTACTGCCTGTTGGTGATT
>JBFGDP010000362.1:0-2331 GCA_041580575.1 Christiangramia sp. | reverse complement strand
TATTCGGAAAGCTGGTTAATGAGCTCTGGATTTTTAACGGCTGAAGAATTTATAGAAACCTTATCGGCTCCATTCTTAAGTAAGATATCTACATCTTCTACGGAAGAGATTCCACCACCAACGGTAAATGGAATATTGAGTTGCTCGGCGACATCCAGCACAAGCTTGGCCAGGGTTTTTCGTTTTTCTTCCGTTGCTGAAATATCAAGAAAAACCAGTTCGTCCGCTCCTTTTTCGGCATAAGTAGCCGCAAGTTCCACGGGATCCCCGGCATCTCTCAGGTCAACAAAATTGACTCCTTTCACTGTCCTTCCGTTTTTGATATCAAGACAGGGTATAATTCGTTTAGTTAGCATCTTTTTAGATGTTAGATAATAGAAGTTAGATATTAGATTTTCTTTTTCTAAAATTTCAGTATTCGTCATCCTGAACTTGTTTCAGGATCTCAAAAATTAGAAGCTGAATCAAGTTCAGCTTGACGGTGCTTTCATTTCAGATCAACTAAACACTTCTCTTCTATTGATTTAATATGTATTCCTCCAATTGTTTTAAACTGATCCTATTCTCATAGATCGCTTTCCCTATGATCACTCCTTCACAACCTAATTCTGCCAGTTTAGGCAGCTCATCAAATTCTGAAATTCCCCCGGATGCAATAAGATAGATATTTTGTGTTTCAGACAGGATCTCTTCATAAAG
The DNA here is from genome assembly GCA_041580575.1 of Christiangramia sp. Lineage (GTDB taxonomy): Bacteria > Bacteroidota > Bacteroidia > Flavobacteriales > Flavobacteriaceae > Christiangramia. The sequence goes on along the minus strand of JBFGDP010000362.1, from coordinate 1,632 downwards.
ATCAAATGACGGGCCTTCCAGCATTCCATCCTTAGAAATATCTGTACAGATCACATATTTCGCACCTTTCTCTTCGTAGTTCTGAATAAAAGGAATGATCTCCTTATCTGAATCTTCCAGCCAGCCGGAAACCGCTATCTTTCTATTCTTTGCATCGGCTCCTAAAATGATCTTATCACTACCATACTTTTGAAGCCAGTTTTGAAATATTTCAGGGTCTTTTACGGCAATACTTCCACCGGTTATCTGGTTAGCTCCACTTTCAAAAGCGATCTCAAGATCTTTATCAGATTTCAATCCACCTCCAAAATCAACTTTAAGATCGGTTTTTGAAGCGATTTGTTCCAGTATCTTATGATTCACTATATGTTCAGACTTCGCGCCATCCAGGTCTACGAGGTGTAAATGTTCAATTCCGTGGTCCTGGAATGATTTCGCCACCTCCAGAGGATTCTCATTATAAATTTTCTTGGTATTGTAATCACCTTTTGAAAGCCTTACACATTTACCTTCGATGATATCTATTGCCGGTATTATTCGCATTTATATTATTGAGGTTTTAGTATTGAGAATTGAGTTTTATATTTAATTCTGTTGTTAAATTTTCCAACTTCGTCGATCCTATTTCGTACTTCTAACTTCGTAAATCTAACTTCAAGAAATTCTTTAGTATCTGTTCGCCGGTTTTGCTGCTTTTTTCAGGGTGAAACTGCACCCCGTAGAAATTATCACGATGTAATGCCGTTGAATAATTCACTCCATACTCGGTTCTCGCAATTTCATCTGCACATTCAGGAACGTAAAAGCTATGAACCAAGTAAACATATTCGCCGTTTTCGACATTATCAAAAAGATGCGAATCAAGATTTGTGATCTGGTTCCACCCTATTTGTGGAACTTTAACCGAATTATCAAAACGTTTTACATCAGCATCAAAGATTCCCAGACCAGTAGTATCACCTTCTTCGGAATAGTTGCACATTAACTGCATTCCCAGGCAGATACCAAGAACAGGTTGTTTCAAAGTTGGTATTACCTTATCCAGGCCAGTTGCTCGTAGCATTCTCATCGCGCTTCCAGCTTCGCCTACTCCCGGAAATATAACTTTATCGGCATTCCGGATTTCCTCCGCATCGCTGCTAAGAACCGCCTCGTATCCAAGCCGCTTTATCGCGAATTTGATACTTTGAATATTCCCTGCTCCGTAATCTATAATTACTATTTTCATTAGAGCATTCCTTTTGTAGATGGTAAGATCATTTTTTCGGTGTCTCTTTTTACCGCCATTTTAATAGCTTTCGCAAAGGCTTTAAAAATAGCTTCGATCTTATGGTGCTCATTTTTACCTTCAGCTTTGATATTCAAATTGGCTTTAGCGCCATCGGTAAAGGATTTAAAGAAATGATAGAACATTTCGGTAGGCATCTTACCTATCATTTCCCTGTTGAAATCTGCTTCCCAAACCAGCCAGTTCCTTCCGCCAAAATCAATAGCTACCTGTGAAAGACAGTCATCCATAGGCAAACAAAATCCATATCGCTCGATGCCCAGCTTATTTCCTAGCGCTTTACTAAAGACTTCTCCCAAAGCGATCGCGGTATCTTCAATAGTGTGATGCTCATCTACCTCCAG
>JBFGDP010000361.1:0-2343 GCA_041580575.1 Christiangramia sp. | reverse complement strand
GGTGATGAAGGGATGCAACGGGCTGTAAAAGCGGGAGTGAGAACTATAGAACATGGCACCCTGATGAGTGAGGAAACCATGGATCTCATGAAAAAACATAATGCTTACCTGGTACCAACGATCACCGCAGGAAAAGAAGTGACAGAAAAGGCTGAAATAGAAAATTACTATCCTGAACTGGTGGTTCCTAAAGCCAGGGAAATTGGACCGCAGATACAAAATACCTTTGCTAAGGCCTATAAAAGAGGTGTCCCCATTGCTTTCGGAACCGATGCCGGAGTCTTTAAACACGGAGATAATGCAAAGGAATTTGGTTACATGGTAGAAGCGGGTATGCCGGCAATGGAAGCGATACAGTCTGCTACGATAGTTCCGGCCAGAATCCTTAAAATGGAAAAGGAGAGCGGGCAGATCGCACCTGGGTTTTTTGCAGATATCATTGCCGTAGACGAAAATCCCTTAAATAACATCAAAACATTAGAGAACGTAAGCTTCGTTATGAAGAACGGAATTATTTACAAATCTTAAATCACTGGTTTGTACACTTTTAAAAATTAGTTTAATTATTTCCTTTTCTCATCTTAATTTATGCCTAAGAGTTATGCTATCTTGAGCACTTTTTCGTAACAAATTAATTAATATGAGATCGATTATTACTATTATGATGGTCCTGTTTTCAGGATCATTTTTATTTGCACAGGTTAAATTTGAAAAAGGATATATCTTTAAAAATAACGGGGAACGTTTAGATGTGTACATCCGCAATTCAAGCGGAATGCAAAGAGAAGGGGAGATTCTTTACAAACTTTCCGAAAATGGAGAAACTCAAAATGCCTCCCCCTTAGATATCAAAGAATTTGGGATTGGCGAAAATATTAAATATTTAAGTAAAAGAGTGAAGGTTGATAACTCTGCCAGGAGAAACGGTAAGAACCTTGACAAGAATGAAGATTTAAGCCTGGTAGAGCGTGATGTATTTTTACAGGTACTGGTTGAAGGAGCTGCAAGTTTATATTTCTATGGAGGGAATAACCAACAATTTTATTTTAGTTCTGCCACAGATAACATAGAACCTTTGATTTTCAAGGAATATCTTAAAGAGGGTGGGAAGATTGCTGAGAATAGATCTTATAGGAAGCAGTTATTCAATTCTTTAAAATGCAGGGAGAATAGCTCTCTCGAACTTCAAAGAATAGGTTATAATTTTTCAGACCTGATCAGATTTTTTGAGGATTTTAATGAATGCGCCGGGGCGGAATTTCAAAATTACTTTCAAAGAGATAATAAGATTAATGTAAACCTAAGTATTCGTCCAGGAATAAATTTCACCAGTTTACAATTGTTTTTTGGAGGCCAGGTGAGTGGTTCCAGGGAATTCAGTAAAGTGAGTAATAATCAACTACGATTAGGAGTTGAAGCTGAATTTGTGTTACCCTTTAACCGTAATAAGTGGGCCTATTTCATCGAGCCCTCATTTCAAAAATTCAGCTATGCAGAAGAAAGATATGACCAGGAAGTAATTGTAGACTTATCTTCCATTGAAATTCCTATTGGGGCCAGACATTATTTATTTTTAAATGATGATGCTAAGATTTTTATCAATGCGGCTTTTGTGCCTGTACTTAATATAAATTCTGAGGTATACCTGCAATACTATGATGATATTGGCCTTTCAAACAAGCTGTATTTTATAGGTGGCGCCGGATTTAAATATAGAGACAAATATTCGGTAGAATTTAGAGTGGGCTCTAAGAGAGATATCATAGAAGATACTGAAACCCGCTGGTTTTCAAAATATCACTCTTTTTCTTTCATTATAGGCTATTCATTCTTCTAATACCTTAAGAAAGTTCATCAAAAAAGCCGGTTTTAAATTAAACCGGCTTTTTCTAATCATTATAAGCTTGCAGAAGAAGTTTCCATGCTTCTTTCGATCTTCTTGACCAGTCCCTGTAATACTTTTCCGGGACCAACCTCAATAAATTCTGTTGCTCCGTCCTTCATCATATTTTGAACAGACTGCGTCCATTTTACGGGTGCCGTAAGCTGAAACACCAGGTTCTTCTTGATCTCCTCAGGATCTGTCACTGCAAAGGTGCTCACATTCTGGTATACAGGACAAATAGGCTTGCTAAAATGCGTGTTCTCGATAGCCGTCGCGAGATCCTTTCTTGCCGGCTCCATTAGGGGAGAATGAAAAGCGCCACCCACCGGTAAGATCATAGCCCTTCTGGCACCTCTTTCCTTTAAATTTTCGCAGGCTCTTTCTACGGCAGCATAAGCTCCAGAAATTACCAGTTGCCCTGGGCAATTGTAGTTTGCAGCAACAACGACCCCTTCAGT
>JBFGDP010000360.1:0-2395 GCA_041580575.1 Christiangramia sp. | reverse complement strand
GTTCCCTGTTCCTCGTATCCCAGACTTTTAACGATCTCTCCACGGGTATTGATGATGGCTGATATTCCAGTATTAGCGCTCCTGGCCACATACCTCCTGGTTTCTACGGCACGCAAACGGGCGTAACTTAAATGCTGCCGATGCCCCTGGGTATTTCCCCACCAGGCATCGTTGGTGATTATACTAAGAAAAGATGCACCATTCTTCACATAACCGGTAACATACTCTCCGTATACCGATTCATAGCAGATGATGGGGGCTGTTCCGGTAGTGTCATTCAGCCACAATACTTCCCGGTCTTCCTGGGTGGTCTTCATAGCCACCGTACCGCCAAGGTCTATCATAATATCCCCCAGAATAGGTTTTAAGATATCTTGATATGGAAAGTTCTCTACACCTACCACCAGTTTAGATTTATGGTAAAGCTGTGAGGTGTCTGCGATATTCCTGGTAAGAAAGGCAGAATTATAATCGTCATACCAGTCCCCGGGGCCTATCTGGTTGCTTTGTTTACTAACCTTCGAAGGATCGCGAAATCTGTCGAACATACTTATGCCACCTAGAAAACTTAGATTAGGGACTAATCTGGTGATCTGTTTCGCGTAGAAAACCGCTTCAGAATTCTCAAAATTTCTAAGATGGGTACCGTCAGCAAAAACAGTCTCCGGGGCGATCACCAGGTTTGTAGAATCGTTTACCGATGCTCTGCTTAGCTTTAAGAGAAGTTCACCAATCCTGGTGTCGGTAGTATTATACTTTTCGGTATAAGGATTTATATTAGGTTGAAGGATCACTACCTCGAGCTTTTCCTTCGGCTCAGCTTGATTAGAGTATAGCAAGAGAGAAATCCCTAAAGGAACCAGGATAAGAACAAGCACTTTTGTAATTGCTCTGTAGATAAATGCCCTGTCACGAAATTCCCTGTATTGAAGTATCGCCTTAAAAATTGCGATATTGAGTAGCCACACCCAGAGGGTCCCCCCAAAAGTGCCGGTATATTCATACCATTGTATCCAGCTTATATACTCTGAAAAAACATTCCCTAAATTGAGCCAGGGCCATGAGAAATCCCAGTTAAGATGTAGCTTTTCAAATACCATCCAGATACTCACCAGGAATGCTGAAGCGGCACTAAAACCAGTTCTTTTGGCCACAATATGGTAAAGTAAGAATACCAAAGACATCAATAGTGAATTGGCCAGGATGGCAAATACACCGCCAAAAGGAGTCGAGAAATAGATCCAGTAGGTCGCGATCAAATTCCAGATAAAAAAACTGAGATATGAGACTCCGAAGACTTTTAACTTTGTCCACCTGTTGCTTTTATTCCTGATTCTGAATTCTGCCAGTAGTAATGGAACAAAGGCAAAAAAGATAAACAGGGGAAACCCGTAAGTAGGCCAGGCAATAGCCAGTAAAACTCCACTTATCAGGGCATAAATAAGATTTTTCATCATGTTGAGGTCTGCCCAAAAATAATAAACTTATGCCGGAACTTTGCTATGATTCATAAAACAGAACCCAGCTTACAGAATAACATAATTTTTGGAGCTTTTTCAGTTCAAAATAGTAGTTTAGTAGGCTAATATCAAAACTGGTTTATGGACATTAAAAGGCATATCCCCAATTTTATTACGCTTCTTAATCTGTTTAGCGGAAGTATCGCGGTGATCTTTGCCGTAAAAGGCAATTTAATTTTAGCGGCGATCTTTGTTGCTGCGGGAATATTCTTTGATTTCTTCGATGGCCTGGCCGCCCGGCTCCTTGATGTGAAAAGCGAAATAGGTCTACAGCTGGACTCCCTGGCAGATGCCGTGACCAGCGGGGTGGTACCCGGGATCGTGATGTACCAGTTATTAACCAAAGCCCTGCCCGCGAGTGGCGGATTGGGTTATGACTGGGATTCCTCTGTTTTCGATATACAGATGAAGCCGTTTGCCTTAATTGGACTATTAATTATCCTTGCCTCGGCCTACCGGCTGGCAAAGTTTAACGTTGATGACCGTCAAACCGATTCTTTCATAGGCCTGCCTACACCGGCTAACGCCTTGCTGATATTAAGTCTGCCTTTGATTTTAACCTATCAGTCCGGGCCTTTTGTTTCTGGCCTTTTGCTGAATGAATGGTTTCTGGTGGGATTAACGCTGTTAAGCTGTTTCCTATTGAATGCAGAACTACCGCTTTTCGCTTTGAAGTTTTCAGACTGGGGATTCAGGGAAAATAAGATGAGATACTTCTTTATCATCAGCTGTTTAGTGCTGATAATATTTCTCAAATTCATTGCTATTCCGGTGATTTTACTTCTCTACGTGTTGCTTTCAGTAATATCTTTGAGAACTTCTCAATTAGGTTGATTTTTAATCAATACTAATTCTGCATTCAAGGTTGCACCGCT
>JBFGDP010000359.1:0-2412 GCA_041580575.1 Christiangramia sp. | reverse complement strand
GGCAATTGAATATTGGGGAGAAGGAAGGAAAGGCAAAATTCTTAAAGCATATCTGTGCGCTGGCAAACTCTAATCCAGAAAACAATTCGTACATAGTGATCGGGGTCGAGGATGAAGACAGCCAGATCGTAGGTATCGACTTTTTTGATGACAGTAAGATCCAGAACCTGGTAAATGCGTATCTAAGTAACCCCCCGGTAATTTCCTATGAAAACATCCCGTTTCCGCATCTACCGGGAAACCTGGTGGTGGGGCTGGTGACTATAAGGCCTAACCACGGGAAGATCTGTTCTTTCCGGAAAAACATCTGGAAATATTACGGTGGCTCCGTATTCTTAAGAGATGGCAGCATTAGTATGCCCAAGGTATTCGATATTGAGATCAAAGATGTAAATTCTGCCATTGTCTCATCTATAGAGAATCATTCTCACAATAATATTGAGTATACCCTGGATGGTGTGTTCGATTTTATGAAGAAGAGAAAGGATTATAATCCCAGATATAAGGTATTTAAAGAATACTTCGTGGTGTGTTGGGCCGGGAAGGAAAAAAAGATCAAAAATGAAACTTACTTTTCGAGGGTTGATATAGAACTTATCAATGAACAGGTGAAATTATTTTATTCAGACCTGGACGAGGTAAGTATTGTTCAGGATAATGAACAGTTTAAGATCACCGAATACGTACACCTGGGGCTGCATGACCAGTTCCAGTATTATCCATTAGAAGAGGTGATCATAAAATTCAGGGATAATGGCAGTTATGATATTCACGGTAATCTCCTGTTCGTACCGCCCAGGTTCGATAAAAAAACTCTTTATCACATCTACAATACAAACCAGGCCCTTATCAATAAACTAAAAAGTGGTTATGCCCTTAATACAGTAGAGAAAAAGGACATTAAGAATCTGCCTTCTACCTATTTATTATGTTATTTAAATAATTTTACCGAAGCTTTAACCAAACTGGAAGAGGCCAAACCTTATCTTAAGGCCTACAGTAATGAAGTTTATCATTCTTATAAAGAAAGTATGCGAATTTTAAGAAAGGTGAAATATAATTAATATGTCAAGAAAACTTGTCCTGGGGGATCTTCATGGAGGCTTAAAGGCACTTGTTCAGTTATTGGAAAGAATAGACCTTTCACCAGATGATGAATTGATCTTTTTAGGAGATTATGTAGACGGCTGGAGCGATTCGGCAGAAACCGTGAGCTATCTTATTGAACTCGCCAAACAAAATTCCTGTGTATTTATTAGAGGGAATCACGATGACCTGGCGCATAAATGGCTTGAAACGGGCGAAATGAACGATAAATGGCTTGAACACGGCGGGCAATCCACGCTTGATGCCTATAGAAAATTCTCTGATGACGATAAAGACCGGCACAGGCAATTCTTCAGTGAAATGGTGAACTATTATAAAGACAGGCAGGATCGGCTGTTTGTTCATGCGGGCTACACCAATTTACACGGCCCGGAATATGAATATCATGCCACCGGTTTTTACTGGGACAGAACCCTGTGGGAAATGGCCATGGCCATGCGGGAAGAATTGCAACCGGAAGATAAATTCTACCCTCAAAGGCTAAAGCATTTTAAAGAGATCTATATTGGCCATACGCCGGTAACGCGCATAGGAAAAACCACACCTGTGAATAAGGCTAATATCTGGAACGTAGATACAGGCGCAGCGTTCAAAGGACCAATTTCAGCGATAGATGTACGCACAAAAGAAATTTACCAGAGTGATCCCGTCTATACATTTTATCCAGATGAACAAGGTAGAAATTAGCTTTAATTTATTACGTGCTGTGAAAGACTATTCCTATATTTGATCAATATTCTGTTCCAAATCTTTAAAAAACAGAATTTTGGAATAAACATGAAGCGCTTGTTGATGCACTCGTTTTAAATTCGGCAAAATTCAACCAAGTGAAATTTACAATTACAAGATTTATAATATGGCCTTAAACAATATACGATTAGAGGTAATGCAAACGGTGGAAAAATCTGTACAGGGTTTTATAGATAAATATCTAATCCCTGTAGAGGAGATCTGGCAACCTACAGATATGTTACCAAATCTTCAAGACGAATCGGGTTTTGAAGAAGTACACCAGTTAAGAGAAGAAGCAAAAGAACTTGGATATGATTTCTGGGTGGTACTGGTTGCAGATATGGTCACCGAAGAAGCGCTGCCAACTTACGAATCATGGCTTATGGACATGGAGGGTGTGGAGCAACACGGTGCTAACGGAGGTAAACAAAATAGCTGGGCCAAGTGGGTACGTCACTGGACCGGTGAAGAAAACCGTCATGGTGACACCTTGAATAAATACCTGTATCTCTCTGGCAGAGTGGATATGAAAGAGATCGAAAAAACGACTCAGCATCTTATAAGTGATGGTTT